>JACDGI010000091.1:13136-16260 GCA_013821665.1 Anaerolineae bacterium | reverse complement strand
CAAAAACCAGCAATTATGCTGGTTTTTTGGTTTTAATTAACAACTTGTTACAATTCGTTGCAATCTCCAATTTGTAATCAATGAGGCACTCACCAAATGGAGTTTAGACTATCCGCTGACAGTGTATCGGATTGGCTGCGCTATATTAAGAATGCAGGAGAACCCCTGAACTGGCTGGCTCCTTACGAAAATAATCTACTGACGGTTCTGCAACAAGGTCTCAATCGCGAACGACAGTTCCGCCAATCCTATGAGCTATTAACTTGTGTTTTCCCCTACTTTGCGCTGAGCCTGTCGCACACCGAAAAATGGTCTTTGCTCCTCAGAGATGCCCTGCTGATGGCACAAGACATTAAGGACAATGATTTACAGGTAAAGGTGTTCCGCTGGATGGGCGAGGTATATCTCAAAGTTGGGCAGCATGAGTCCGCCCGTACTGCTTTTTCAACGGCGCTTGAACGGGCTGAAGCCGGTCAGATTGATGACATGAAAGTCGCAGTTTATACCGGCCTGTTCAAATTGCAGTGGTTCGACCTCAAGCAAACGCTGACAAAAACCTTAGTCCAGCAAGCATTAGAAGCGGCGCGGCTCATTGATGACAGGGCTTTGCAGGCCGATTTATTTGTGGCTCTGGCACCCGCTTATTCGCAGATGATGGAAACGGAAACGGCACTGGGTTATGGTCAAACAGCCTTTGCCTATTGGAAATCAGTCGATAATCATTCCGGTGTGGGACGCAGTGCCTATACACTTGCCGCTATTTACATGCATATTGGTCAGATACAAGACAATATGCGCTTTCTAAATCACGCTTTAATCTATCTGGAAATAGCGCGTGATGCGCTGACGCACACTGACGACAAATGGCAATATCCGTTGCTGGCTTATGAACAGGCCAGCATCTACTTTCAGCTTGAAGACTTCGAGGCGGCGGCCAGTTGGTACCAGCAATCGCTCGGTGAGGCCGAGCGTATGACTTCACCACAATACGTGGTCATTGCCCAACATGGGTTAGGTTTAGCTCAGGCACGGCTAGAAGATTATGCGTCGGCACGACACAATCTCTACTCAGCACTCAATCACTGGGATGGCTTCAAAAATAGTTACGAAAAAGCCAGCGTACTAGCAGGGTTGGCTGATCTCGAATTGAGAGCCAACGATTATGGATTGGCGAAGGACTACATTGACGAAGGATTGCAGTGTGTCGAGGAAATTCAAGATCAAAAGAGGCGAGAATTTATGCGTCAACAATTCCAAGATATTGTGGATCGGTTCATTCCTTAGGCACAAACGGCACAACTGTATAGAAGTGTGCCGTTTGTTCGTACCCAGTACCGACCGTAATTAGCGGCTCGGTGGAGGTGGGAATGGAGGCCAAGGACCCGGTTTCTTCATGGGAAGAACTCCTGTTATTACATCGAAGCGAACGATGTAAACAGGTTCTCATATCGGCCTCGTGGGGTGTCTTTTTTTGGACTTTGAGCGGACAGGAATCGGACAAAATTCTTTAGGTAAGACTAGAATTTCCAATTGTGTTGGATCATCGTCGGTTTTGAGTTCGGTAGGCGGCGGGCAACCGACTTGGAAAGAAGCGTGTTTCAACCTATAGTTAAACCGCACTATGAAATCATTTCGATGCAGACGATGTAAGTCGCCTTTTACAGGGTTGAAGAGTCCTATGTTACGGATACGAATCGCATTCTTATTATTTTGTTTATTTGGGCTGACGTTTCCGGCGGTGATGCAAGACACAGCGCCTGATTACTCCATTCAGCTTATCCAGAACAGCTTTAATGACGACGGTAGCCAGACTATCGTTAAGTTCGATGTTCTCAATTCAGGCGGCAGCGCCCAAAAGACATCGACTGCCACACTTAACCTGATTGAGACCGGTGAGCAAATCGCAACGGCTACAGTTCCTGCCCTCATTGCAAATGCTCGCTATACCGTCGTGATGCAATTTTCGAACGCTCGTTTTGCCCCAAGCAGCGTACAGTCATTTCGGGCAGCAGTCGGTGTGGGCGATATCGAGCAAGCGGGTACACCCAGCGTCCAAGACAACTTCGCCCGAATTGTCATCACCTTTCCGGCAAATCTCCCTCAGCCTCAAACAACGCCACAGGTCGAAGCGACCAGTGAAGCCCCATCCCAAGTAAGCACATCAAGCAGCGATCGTGTTCAACAATTTTTACAGACGCTCAATATTGATCCTTCTAAGCCGGAACAAAGAGCGTTATTGGCTGGATTATTAGCGGTTGTGCTGGTGCTGATCCTGATTATCTGGGTCATCGTGCGATTAATATTTTCGCGCAGATCTGATTTTGGAGGCTGGCAGCCGTCTTACGCCAATTTACTACCTGCTGATGCCAATACGCTGACCGGTCGTCGTCAGCAGTGGCAGAGCGTGGCACAGAACAGTTCACTACCTGCAACCAGTGCTGAGGGAACGGTACATGTACGTAAACTTCCAACAGGCGTAAACGAGCAGTACCTTTCAGGCTGGCATGTGGTTGCTTTACGCATGAGTCAATACGATATGTACGGGCGGGTCAATCGCAGTCAGATTATGGCAAGCCGTAGTCTGACCAGTCGCCTTGATTGGGTTGCCCACAGACACGAAAAACTGTCGGCTGACCAAATGACGAAACAACTACGACCTGTTGCACGCGGATTAAGCCGTGAGGTACGCAAAAAGATCAGTGATCGCACAGCAGTACTGCCGCTGGCTATGGATATTCGCTTAAGGGCGCGGCATGGTGAAGTACAAATTTGGTTTGAGTTGTACCGGCGGCAATATGGACAATGGGCGCAAATTGACCGTTGGGAACCCGAAATGATGGTACAGGGCAAGATGCTGTATGAGACATTTACCTATACCTTATTCGGGCAAAAGCCGGGTGAAGATCTCAAGCGGTTTCAAAAGCGTTTAGAAGATGATCTGATACAAGTATTGAGCGACATGTTCAATCCGGCTGTAGCAACCAGCGCACAACGTCCCGATGCCCCTACAGACCCGCACATGATGCCGGTTAAGCTGCCGGAGTCATAAAAAAAGGTCGGCTTTACCGCCGACCTTAAGACAATCATTTACAACAATGGATAACGCAAAGTATTAACTCTGGGT
>JACDGI010000091.1:0-13126 GCA_013821665.1 Anaerolineae bacterium | reverse complement strand
GCTACCAAGTAGTTGGTGTTTTCCTTCAAAACGGTACCGGCAAGTTCTACAAGAACAGGCTTTTTCGTCCCCGAAGCGACAATCTGAAAGTCAAACGTTCCGACCTTCTCAGTAAGCGTGTATGCGCCGTCATTCTTCTTGGTTGCAGTTCCCTGCGTATCAGGGAATGCCAATTTAGGCACGACCACAAAAGATCCCGAACGGACATCAACAGCGGGCGCACCTTCAATTCCGTGAAAGATAGTGACACGGGCATGACCTTTAGCAATCGGGCTATGGTCTTCATCAATGGCGACTAATTTGAGGGTGTTGTCTTTCAAAGAACCGACCGCCGCCACAGTGACCCACGAACCCGCTTTCAGGTCAAATACACCTGAACGAATACCACCCTTTGGTAAGGCCGACAGTGTATAATTACCGGGATCAAGTTCGATCCAATCCGTAATCGATTTATATTGCAACGCTTTGATGGCACTGGGCGCACCGTTAACAAAAATATCAACAGCAGGTGTATCTGGCGAGAAGTGTGCAACACGTACATGCACCTTACCATCTGCGGCAGCCGCAGGTACAACCGCAAAAGTGAGCAGTAAAGTCCCTAACAACATGAAGATTAGCTTACGCATAAACTCCTCCAATTATTTGTTACAAAAATAGACCTCGACATAACTTTATCAAGCCTCTACCAAAGCGAAAGCAGAGATTCATGACAGACTCATGAAACTATCCGAGTCGAATCTCGATCATGAGAATTACTAATCAATTAGGCGAAAGGTTCAGGTGAATGATAAATAGAAGTTCAGAACGTGATTAAAAATTATTAATCGCAGCCTCATATCGAGGAAATGCGTTATTCGGAATCGATATTTCCACTTACCGCATAAATAAGTACGCCCAGTGCAGCAATGATAAAACTGCCAATAATCCCAATGGCTTGCAACATTCCGAACAGCGGTTGCGTTCCGGTGGCGCTGCCATGTGAACCAAAGCCAACTATATCTGCCATGCCGGACATGGCGGCAAATAAAAGTCCAGTTAATGAAAGCCGAATACCAATTTGTTGGGCAAGATTGGCAGTATGTCCCACATAAAACGTGAACTTGACATAGATCAGCGCTCCAAAAATCAGCAAGGTAAATCCCATAAGCATCGTAAAGATTTGAACAATGCCAATACCTTTAGCGGGATTCAAGCCTGTTACACCCGGGAACAGTCCCATAAATGTGAGAACTGTTCCCAATGCGCCGAGTGCAATACCAAATTGTGCGATGCGTGGCATAGTTGTGGCCTAACTGGCAGGAAGCGCTTGTCGGAGTTTGCGGATCATATTGCCGCCCATAATAGCTTCAACATCGGCAGGAGCATAACCCCTTAGTTTGAGTGCGTCCCCTATTTTCAAAAGATCAGTCACCGTATCCAAGTCCTCAGGGATGCTTTCTTGACCGAAACCGCCATCAAAATCAGTGCCGATTCCAACGTGAGCAGCACTACCGGTAAGCTGGCAAACATAATCAATCGCATCAAGGACTCGCGTCAACGGAATTTTGGATTTTGGATCACCACTCGTCCACTCGTCACTCAAGAAGCGATTAAAGAGAACGATGCCCATGACACCATCCCGTTCGGCAAGTTGACGAATCATGGTATCGGTGAGGTGACGATCCGTGTTGCGAAATGTGCGCGGATTACTGTGGCTGGCAATGATGATTCCTTCATAATGATCAAGGGCTTGCAGGCAGGCTTCTTCCGCTAAATGGGAAAGGTCGAGGATGGCGTTGAAATCGGCCATCACATTAAGTAGTTCGTAGCCTAATTTGGTTAATGGCCCCGGATTGCCCGTGCCACCAGCGTAACGTGTACCCGCCCACGCTGGCCCAACAATACGCACACCCCGTTCGTACCACTCCTCAAATTGGCGTGGTTCAAGAATAGGGTCAGCATTTTCCATTAACAGAACCAATCCCTGTTTGTGATCACCGGTTGTCTTGCCATCTTCCCATGTTTGCAGCACGGCATCCAGATCAGCATTGGTTTTAACAAGACGAATTTTATCGCTTTCGTCAGAAATACGATTGTAGTAATCGAGTTGGTCGTTACCCAGCTTGTTGGCTTGTTCGGGTGTTTTATAAGTAAAGTTAGACCACGCTTTATTGGCTTCACCATCATCGGGTGCAACAAAAATGGTTGAAAAGACAAGTGCGACACGCCCAAGAAGCGCATCAGGTAGGCCAATGGTGGCTGTACCACGACGCGCAATTACATCCGGATCGGTTTCAAGTTTACGGGTTTCAAGCGCGCTGCGACGATAATCACGTCCGTAACAGAGGGCGTTGTAAGCAATATCCTCGTGGGCATCAACAATAATCATGGGTGGTTTTCCTGACTAGGGCTACAATGGGCACAGACATCACAACAATCTATTGTATGCAATGAGCCGTGAAAAATCCAAAAACCTAAATTCGACGTAATGGATTGGTAATCTTGTAAGACTAGAGTGTGAAGAGTTTATTGTTTAACGGGGATAGCATGAAAACAACATATAAGCCGAATTGGTTGACAGGCGCGTTGATAGGGGCCGGCTTAACAGCAGTTCTTATCGCCATTTTTTATCTTGTACAGCAGCTTGTAGGGACTGTTTTTGTCCCGTTTGACATTTTTGACTGGGTGAACCGTGTCGCACCGGGTGATTTAATCCGGTTTGGCATTGAAACGATGGTCAAAATCATTACGACGTTAAATCTGGGCCAACTTTCCACTGCCGCTAAGACAGCCGAAAATGCGATGGCAATTCTCGGTATGTTCGCCACAGGCATTGTCGTCAGCGCGATCTTATATCAATTATTACCGCGTATCAAAACAAGCCAAGTTCCGACAGCCGGTTTAATCGCCGGTTTGGTCATTGGTATCCCGGTTATGTTGATTAGTCGTACAGTCGACATTAATTCTACGCAGTCCGAATTTGTAAACGCGATATGGATATTACTGGGCTTTATCGTCTGGGGGTTAGCTCTTAGCGGCATATACAACCGCTTAACGGCTGCTCGTGTCACCAACGCGCCGCAAGACGATATGGTTGAAGCCATAGATCGTCGTCAATTTCTTGTCCGGTTCGGAGGCGCTACCGCCGCGATTACCTTGGTCGGTGCTGGATTAGGCGCTGCGCTGCGCCGTTCAGCAGCCCCAGCTAATCAGGTGGCGAGTGTCAGTGGTACAGGGACAAGTGCGAACGCTGCCCCATTACAGGCTTGGTCAGCTACCCACAAGCTGCCCAATGATGGCGATCCCGTCATTCCTGCACCGGGAACACGACCTGAATTAACACCCGTTGCTGAGCATTATCGTATCGACATCAACAGTATCCCACCGACTATCTCCGAATCCGAGTGGACACTTTCAATCGGTGGATTGGTGGATGCCCCTTATACCTTGACGCTAGCCGATCTCAAGAGCAAATATACAGCGAGCGACCAATTTATCACTTTGGCCTGTATCTCTAATCCGTTGGCGGGTGAATTGACCGGAACGACACGCTGGACAGGCATCAGTCTAAAGCAACTTGTAGCCGATATGAAACTGAAACCCAACGCTACCCACTTGAAGATCACCTCGGCAGATAACTTTGACGAATTCGTTGATCTCGACACGATCAACAAAGATGAACGTGTGATGCTGACTTACGAGTGGGACGGCCTACCGTTGGCGGTTGATCATGGTTTCCCACTGCGTGTGTATATCCCCAACCATTACGGCATGAAGCAGCCTAAGTGGATCACGACTATCGAAGCGGTTGACAGTTGGCAACCGGGTTGGTGGGTGCGGCGTGGATGGGACAAAGATGCGATTATGGATGCCACATCCGTCATTGATACGATAGCTGTGAACAATGTCGTCACAGGCAAAGATAATGCTAAATTGATCCCCATCGGTGGTATGGCACATGCTGGCAGCCGTGGTATCTCGAAAGTTGAACTCAAGATTGATGATGCCGATTGGGTGGAAGCAGAACTCCGCAAGCCGATGTCGGAAGTGACGTGGGTGATCTGGCGCTACGATTGGCCGTTCGCATCAGGATCACATAACTTTACGGTTCGTTGTACCGATGGCGCTGGCACAGCTCAGGTGATGGATGAAGCAGGACCGGGGCCGGGTGGCGCAACAGGTTATGACCGTACCAGCCAAACTGTTTAGGCCAATAAAGTACTCGAAACCCGCTTAAATTGTTAAAACACCTAGTCTATAAGATCTAGGTGTTTTTTATTGAAAACCTTCAAATAGTTAAGGATTTGTAAATTAATCTTGTTTGTGTTGACTTAAAATCAATTTATCTATATGATGATTTACATGTGGTCTTTATCCACTAATTATCAAATATCATTCAATTCAGGAGTTCTTATAATGTTGTACATGCCCCGCGAAGAAGGTCAAGGTCTCGTCGAATATGCATTGATTTTGGTTCTGGTCGCCGTCGTCGTCATCGTCATTCTGGCGCTGCTTGGCCCGGCCATTGGTAACATCTTCTCGAACTTGGTCAAGAACCTGTAATTCTCATTACAGTCATCGCAGAAAAGGACGGATTAACCGTCCTTTTTTATTTCCCCGAACTGCCTTAAGATTTCTCACATTAGGCAGCAAATGAGATTCGTTAAAGTCTTATTCCCCTTCAAAGTCGTCATAATTAAATGCGCCCTTTGTGGGCCGAGGAGCCAGCAAAGCGGTTGCTGTTTCGATGAGGAGTGGTCGCTGCGCTGTCGGCACGGCTTGAACTGTAGCAGGGAAATTAATGGCTTCTTGTGTCGTATGCGGCAGATTTTTCTCAACAATGCTTGCGACCGTTGCACCGACTTCTGTATCCACTGTATTGTATTCTTCAACAGGTGCTTGCTGGTGGAAAACGCCAACCAACACCAGTCCCCAAATAAACGCTATCAGTACAATTATGGTCAGCCAAATACCAGCCCCACGATTTTTCACACGGGTTTTCGGTGTCAGGACTTTGAGTGGCAGCCCTGCTTCAGGCGAAGCGATGATCTTGAGTTGATCAACCAAAGCAGATAACGGATAACCATTGACGAAATCGAACGCTTTTAAATGGTTAATGAGTTTAGGAGTGGGTGCGGGTTGCGTGTGTACCACAACGACATGCTGACCATTGTCATAGGCCTGTGTAATGACATCTTGAACGGTTTTATTAGCGTTACTGGCCGGTGAAGCGAAGGCAATCAAAATATTACCTTTGCCGGGTGTTAGAGTATCGCTTATTGAAAGCCCTTGCGTTTTCAAATCCTGAGTTAGACGGGTAGCAAGAGCAGAGTCTTGAGGGTCGTAGGTGAGCGTAATCATGAGCAGTCCTTCTATTACCTTTGAAATGTGCGTATAAAATTAACAATATCCCAGCGCTGTGTGGTGCTAAGGGAAGCATCACAAGCGGGGAAGGTTTGCCAGCTTTGGCCTGTTGCGAGGAAAAGTTGATCGTCGCGGGTGCGCGGTAGGCGTTCGATCAACCGGGGTTGGTCGGCAGTTTTCCAATTTGGACAAGCTGAATCGTAGAGCACTTTGCCTCGCTCAAGAGAGGCTTCATCGGGAAGGTTTGCATTAACAACCTGTGGTGGCGGGTTAAGTACGGCTTCGTACTGCGCTTCCGAATTCTGTATCAGCACCACGCCAATTACCGAAAAGACAACAGTGGCTATGACAGCAGCAATGGCAACCGTAACCAGCGCAGGTCTGAGGTCGAGGCGATCATAAAGCCAACGGCCAGACGGATACAACACCCAACCGATGGCAATGAGTACGATTGCTAAGGCGATGAAGTGTTGAAGGCGTGGTGGTTGTGACTCTTGAACAGAAGCCTCATTGGTAATGTTCCAGTCGAAGGCCGCACGTTGAATTGAGCCATCAGGCAAGGTGACATCCAGAAGCGACCACCATTCACCAGCACGATCAATTTCGGGGCCAGCAGTGATATACAGCCCATTCTCGGCGTTTTCGGTCACTTCCCAAGTGCCGCGTTGATCACGCTGCGGGTTGACCATTTGTAGGCGAATATTCAGACCATCGACAGGCTGACTGTTATGCGTGACTAAGGTGTCATAGGTGTTAACACCGGGGCCGCCGGGTGTGATGGTCACGGCAAGCGAAAGATCACCGATTTGTTGGGTAGCTGTAGGCGGTGGCACACCTTTTTGAATGAAATAGGGGATTGGTACAGGCGTGGCACTGAGTAACCCAACACTGGCAAGGACGATCAAGGCGAGTATCGATTCCAGTTGTAAAGTCGGTATGAAGTTTTGAACGCGATTGGTGATATTTTGCCAGCGGGCGTAGCGATCAGGACGCAGAGCCATGTGATGGATTAACGCGACTAGCAGTAGCCCAGCGACGAGCAGTAACTTTAAGACCAAAGCCCCACCAAAAGGTGTACTGGTTACGTCAGAGGGGGTATAAATCCACGTAGCGGCGCTGTAGATACCAGTGGCGATAACAAGGACAACACAGGCTGTAGCGAGGCGCGAAAAGCGCTTCATCACCGCTAAGAGCGCTTGACGACGCTGATCCCCTTCATAGGGTGCGAGAGCAGCGGGCAAGATCAAGGCGAGGGCGGCTAAGCCACCAACCCACAGCCCTACTCCGGTAGCATGAAGCCAGTCATTCAGGGTAGCGACCCACGGCCATACAATCGAACCGGCAGCATGACTACCGGCGCTAAACGTGCCAACGACGATGAGCATGGCCCATGCATTGGCTGTCCAGAAGGGGCGGACAGTTTCAGGCTGATCATTACGCAAGTACAGGCTGAGGCCAAAGAGAACGCTGACGAGAACCAGCAGGAGCATCCGAGCCGACCATAAATCACCGAAACGTGTGCCAACTCGGACAACTGACCACAGATTTTGGCTGATAACCTGCCCGACATCGGCATCAAAGAAAGCCATACTTTGTTGGAGGATGGCAAGAATATTTCCAGCGAAGGCCACGACCAAAGCGACGACCATGACGCGATTAAGGGCAGACATGATACGCGGTGGGAGCAAGCCAGCACGATAGGTTTTAGTGCCCCATGCGGGAACTAAAATAGTGCTGTAGAGAAAGCATAGTCCAAAGAGCAGCATGGTCGAACTGAGGGTCAAAGTGCGCCAGATGACTTCTAGCGGGTTGGCTTGATTAAGGGCGGCCTGTCCAGTAACGCCATTGATTTCTTTACCGACGAAGAAGACCAGACTTTGAGCGACAACGTGTCCATCACTGGCGAAGGCGATACGCATATCGACGATGTAAGCGCCATCGGGCAGGTTGCGGGGAAGACGAGCGGCCAGCAAAGAGGTGTTATCCGGTGAGACCTCGCCAGTCGCGACCACATCCCCTTTTTGGTCACGCAAGGTGAGGCTGGTGAAGCGTGGTTCAAGACCTTCACTGAACCAATATTGGAGGCGGGCGGGGGCGCGTTCTAAGACGGCTCGATCTTCAGGGATGGAGCGTAATAAGTAGCCATGTGCCGAGACCGGACTGAGGCTGAGCAGTAAGGTGAGGCCGACCAAAAGCGCGAGAACAATGAAGCGAGTAGATCGTTGGCGTTTCATCAGGTTCAATCGAGCGGGAAACGTTCATCTGTGTCGGTCGTTGGCGTGGGTGTCGAGTCGGTTGGTTCTTCAAGTGCTGGCGGCGTAGAGACAAGACTACGAACCCAAGCGATGCCCATCATGATGAGGAATATAGCGGCGATACTGAGGAATATGAGTTCATCAAAGTCGCCGAGGGCACCATGCGCCAAGACGAATACGGTATGCATAATATGCTCCTCAAACCGCTTACTACAGAGGTATTACTTGATTTCGGATGAGGGAATTTTACCACAAAAGTGGGACTCTGTTCAGTTTTTCACGAAGTACTCAGGCAAACAAAAACGCGCTGGGGCTGCGCGTTTGGAAAGGCGCCCGATAGGAATCGAACCTACGACCAACCGCTTAGGACGCGGAGACTCTGCCTCTGAGTTACGGGCGCAACTCACGGTTGAGTATACTCGGTGTCGATAGGCTAAGTCAATCTTATTGCAAATTGTGCATAAAACCCGCCGAAATGGCAGGCGGCTGTGAGGGAGACCACCGCTGAATTGGCATTTTTGCATGGCGGCTGTCCCGGCTGATGCCGCCAGTGCAGCGGAATGCTCCCGTGTGTCCGCCGCCGCCAATTGGCGGTGTCGTTGCAGCGGTTGGACGGGAGGAATCCGCCGAAACTGCAAAATCGAATGCAATACCGATTAACCACCGAGACACAGAGGGTACAGAGGAAAGAGAAGAATTTAACACAAAGACTCCAAGGCACAGAGACACAACGATAGGATTATTTTAAGCGAAAACGGGAGGGAATGGGTTACATTTTGGTCACTCTTTCGAAGGGAAGTTGCTAACCTAATTAGGAGAGCAGAATTGTTAAGACGGTTGGGAGATGGTTTGAAAGTGGTTAGTGGCAATAAATGCCACAATTTTAGAGATTGGAAGCCGCGAGTTTTTGAAGGAAGGTTGCAACGACCTGATCCGGTTGGCGATAGCATTGGTCAGCGGGAAAGCGGACGACGAGTAACCTGTGTTCGGTGAAACGGGCATCACGCCATTGGTCGGATTCGGTAGACTGTTGGTGATGCGGGCCATCCACTTCCAGAATGCCCCATTTACCCTGATATTGGACGAGGAAATCCACCTCGCGGGTTTGGCGATGGCTCTCGGTGTTGAGGCGGATTTTAGGATCAGCGAGAAACAAGACATCTTTGTTATCCAATGCTTTGGCGATTTTAACCTCACTCTGGGAACGTAATGTGAGTCCATGCCACGCGATGGAGCGATATTCAGGCGGGGCATTCGGCTGACGCTTTTTATTAGGTTTGGGGGCGGCAGTCGAACGCGGCGATTGTTTATTCAATTTACGGCTGATATTACGGATGACCTGATGGGAACGGCGCTGCTGGCGGTTGGTATAGAGCAAATACAGGATGATGAACGCTAAGAGAACGGGCGTCAATTTGACGGCGACTCCCGGTAGGATGTTAAAGAGATCAAGTGCCGTGAGGATGAGCGCGATGAGGGCAACAAGCAACATCAAGCGGCGAATGAGCAAAGCAGATTTAAGGAAGCGCAAGTTTGTGCCTATCAAGTGTGAAAAAGAGACGTTCATTTTATCAAGAATAGTTGAGAAGAAGAACGGTTTATGGTGAAGTGATTTTATTGCAGAGGGCGCAAAGCCTTGCGCCCCTACAGTGGTGTTTAATGGGTTAGGAGTCGTAGATTATTCAGGATCGAAGCGCGTTCCGAGGGCGGCGGGCGGCTCGGATCGCAGGAAATTGCGCGTAAATTTCTGAACCGGACGCGGCAGCACCAGCAATAGACGTTCAATCGCGCCGCTGCTGACGAGCAAGAGTGTGACGATCATCAACAGCCACGGAATGCCGTTGAGGATCACCACCGGAATATTGAGGTTGGCTGAACGCTGGGCAACAGTAGCGAAGGCACGGAGCGCAGCGAAGAGATAGGCACCGAGTACCACACGGAAGGGATGCCATCCACCGAAGATGACAATGGCAAGGGCGATCCAGCCATCACCAGCCATGCTGGGGGGTGTCGTCCAACCCGCTTTGACACTGAGGGAATAGGACGCACCCGCAAGGCCAACCAATGACCCGCCGACGGCGACATAGATATAACGCAGACGATTGACCTTGGTACCACGGGCAAAGGCGGTGGTTGGGCGTTCGCCAACGGCACGAAGGGCCAGACCCTGCCGAGTGCGGAACAGCCAATACCATACGCCGATGACGAGAAAATAGCTGAAATAAACTAAGAGGGACTGCCGGAAAAAAATCTGACCGATGACGGGAATATCCGCCAAGAACGGTAAAGGTGCTTTGAGCAGTTGAGGGCCGACCACGCGGGCGACCGGATCACCGAGGAATTGGGCGAGATCGGCACAGAGAAGCGTCAGCACGAAACCGATGGCGACTTGATCCTGCCGCAGTTCGATACCGGCAGCGGCGACAATCAGGGCAATAATTGCACCGACGAGCATGGCTGCCAGAAGTCCAACCAGCAGCGCGAGGCCAGCCGCATCTTTGCCCATCGCATTTTGAGTGGCATAAGACGCGGCAAATCCGACCATCGCTGACAGGACAATGCTCCCATCCAGCGAAAGATTGACTACCCCTACCCGTTCGGTGATGGTTTCACCGATGCTGGCGATGACCAGCGGCGTGGCATTGGCGATAATGCTGCTCAGCGTATTGATTAGTTCTTCACTCATTCGGTGGACTCTCCGACGACACGTTGATTTTCGACAGTGGCAGTAATGGATGTGGGTTTGGGGTGATCGGCTTGTGCGCGTCGTTCCTGCAAGCGCTGGCGCAATCCGCTAAATAATAAAACAATCAGCACGACGGTCTCTTGCAACACTCCGATCAGTGAGGCATCCAAATGCAAATCAATTTTCAGTTTGGCGCTGCCACCCAAGAGCAGAGCAAAAATGAGGGTGACGACTGGAACCCACAGCACACGCATGGATATGAGCAAGACAACCAACAGGGCGAGGAAGCCGATGTTGCCGGAGACAAGCGGACGCAGATTGCCGAAGGTGAATAGGACGCGATAAGAACCCGCGATACCCGCAATCAATCCACAGACGATGAAGGCGCTGAGTGTGCTGCGATTGGTGGGTACACCGAGGAGTAAGGCGGAACGGCTGTTTTTGCCAGTGGCCTTCAACTGCAAGCCCCAGCGTGTGCCGCGCAAGGCCAACCAGATGACGACGATGACTACAATCACGATGATGAACGCCAAGAGACTGACATTCAGATCAGCAGAAATGGGCGGCAAGATGGCATCCGGCGGGAAGGAAGGTGTGCCGCGTGAGTTGCCACCGGCAGTCCCACGCCAAGGGCCGGTAATGAGGGTGATGGCGATGACGTTGGCGATGGCATTGAGGGCGACACCCCCGAAAATCTCATGCACGCCGAGATAGACTTTCAGCACACCGACTAAGGCTGCCCAAAGAGCGCCGCCGAACATGGCGATGAGAATTTCAACGGGAATAAGGAAGGGAGCGGGAATCTGCCAGTAGAGCGCCACACCCGAAGCAAACAGCGCACCCATCAAAATTTGACCTTCGACACCGATATTCCAGAGGCCAGCGGTAAAGGTGACGACAAGGCCAATGCTGGCGAGAGTCAACGGTATCCAAAAGTTGATGACATTGCTGACCGAAGCCAGATCCTGAAAGGCACCACTCCAAAGTTTGGACACGACTTTGGTGGGATCAGCGCCAACAAGGATGATGAGCAAGCCTGTGACCAGCAACGATACGAGGATGGGAAGCACACCGAAGGCGATACGAACCAGTAATGATTGATTCTTCATGCGGGCAGTACCTCAAAAGTCCCACCAATCAGGCGACCAATTTCATCAATGGTGGTGCGGTTGGCATCGGGGATCTCGAAGGTGCGCCCCGCGTAAAAGACCAAAATACGCTCACTGTAAGCGACGAGTTCATCCAAATCTGGTGAGCTAAAAATAATGGCCGCGCCACGATCACGGCGTTCCATTAACTGCTGCCAAATCCAACGGGCAGAATCGACATCAAGACCGCGTGTGGGTTGTTCGAGCGCCAGCAATACTGGTGAGGCCGGCATCAATGCCATGAGAACTCGCTGTTGATTACCACCGGAAAGGGTTTCGATCATGCTATCGGGGCGACCACGCACATCATAAAGCTTAATCTGGTTTTCGCAGTGCTTACGGGCGGCGCTCCAGTCGATGATTGCGCCATCTTCATTGGCGAGGGCGATATGCTCAGTGAGTGTTAAACCGCTGACCAATCCTTCTTCCAAGCGCCCTGCTGCACCGAAAGCCACACCTTTCGCCAGAAAATTGCGATAGGACTGGCCGGTGAGATCGTCACCTTTGAGGCGAATGCGTCCGCGAACGGATTTATGTAGACCGACACAGGCACGCAGCATCATTTCCTGACCGCTGCCATCCAGACCGGCGAGGCCGATGATTTCACCGGCTTTGATACGCAAATTCAGATCATCGACGTTGACACGATGCCCATGCAAATAAAGATGCTCCAAGACGAGCGCATCCGGCGCAGCGGAAAGATCAAAATGTTTGCGCGTTTGTGGGGCGAGTTCCTGCCCGAACATCAAGGCGACCAGTTGGGCGTTGGTGGCTGGCATATGACGTGTGCCAACGACCCGCCCTGCCCGTAAAACTGCGACTTCGTTGCAAAGCGCAATGACATCTTCGAGTTTATGCGACACCAAAAGCACCGACAGGCCATCAGACGTGGTCAATTGGCGCAGGGCATCAAACAACGTTTGTTTTTGTTCGGCAGAAATGCCAGTCGTGGGTTCATCAAGGATGAGCATTTTGACACCCAACGTCAAGAGGCGAACGATCTCCATCTGTTGACGCTGACCGATACTCAATTGAGCAATGGGCATATCAGGGTCAAGTTCGAAGCCGAAGCGCTGGCTGATTTGTTTGAGCTGACGCACCGCCGTTTTACGGGGAAGAAAGAAACCATCACTACCACCGTAAATGAAGTTTTCCAAAACGGTGAAGGCGGGAATATCAAGCGGATCTTGCTGAAGCATACCGATGCCGTTGCGGATGGCTGCCTGTGGGCCGCTGTAGGCAACCGGACGGTTATCAATCCAGATTTCGCCACTATCAACCGGTTGAAATCCAGACAAGATTTTCATGAGTGTCGATTTGCCCGCGCCATTTTCGCCTAAGATGCCGACGATGCGTCCGCCTTCAAAGGTGATGTTGATGTCGTTGTTGGCGTGGACTGCCCCGAAGCGCTTGTGGATGTGACGCAGACTGACTTGCATGGTTAAAGCCTTGTGGGTTTCGTTGCACGCCATTTTAACAATTCGTTAGATATGGTGCAAAGTATGAAAGGCTACGAAAAAAGTCGGTCGTCTTTAGTCGAGAAATACAATTGAACCGCCAAGATCAAGGCAGAGGGGATTAACCGCAGAGGCGCAGAGAAATACGGAGATGATTAGAGTTCGCCGGAAACCCAGCGGGCGAGGATGCGTTGGGTAGGGAGAAAGGCCAGTTCGGGCAGATTGGCGCGGGTAAAC
>JACDGI010000814.1 GCA_013821665.1 Anaerolineae bacterium | reverse complement strand
TCATCGCTCTTCGTTCCAAATTCGATACTCATATTTTGGAAAATGAGGGAGAAAAGGGTACCTGAGTAGTTACGTTTTTTCATCGAATTCGGCATCGTGGTCGTCGTGGTCATCAAGTTTTAAGTTGATGTCGAAAGTCATTTTGTGCCTCCAGAAGTTATCATCGCCATTAAATCGGCCTCGCTGATGATGGGTACACCCAACGTTCGCGCTTTATCCGCCTTGCTGCCGGGAGTATCGCCCATCAACACATAGCTGGTCTTCTTACTCACGCTGCCTGATATTTTCCCGCCGTGGGATTCAATCAGTTCTTCCGCCTGTTCGCGGGATAATGTGGGTAATGTGCCGGTTAACACAAACGACGATCCTGTCAATCCATCACCCGCTGCGACTTTCGCTTCATTTTTTGGGTTAATGCCTGCCGCGCGTAACTTATCCAACAATTTGCGATGGCGCTCATCTGCAAACCATGCCGCAATGCCTTCTGCCAGAATCGGCCCAATCCCTTCGATGTCATCAATAGACTCAACGGAAGCGTTCAGAATTGCATCCAGTGAACCAAACTTTTCGGCTAGCAGTCCGGCCACCACACCGCCCACACCATCGATGCCCAACGAACCGACCAGTTGTGCCAGCGGTCGTGTCTTGGCCGCTTCAATCGACTTCATCAAATTGTCGATTTTCTTCTCTGCAAATCCCTCAAGTCCCTCAAATGATTCAGGTTTTAAGGTGAAAATATCAGCCTCATCCTGAATCAGTTTATTGTCGATCAGGATCTTGACCGTCTGTGGCCCCATCGACTCAATATCCATCGCTCCGCGCGACACGAAAAACTCGATGCTGCGGAAGATGCGTTCCGGGCAATCGAGGTTTGGGCAGATGGTATCAACAAACCCTTCAGGTTGGATAACGGGCGTGTTACAGCTTGGACAGTTTGTTGGTGGCAAGATTGGAGTCTCACTCCCGTCCCGTGCCCCAATAACCGGCCCAATTACATACGGGATAACCTCACCGGAACGCTTGACGATCACCGTGTCGCCCAGCCGAATATCTAACTTGGCGATCTGGTCATAGTTATGCAGACTGGCGCTCGTTACCGTCACCCCGCCGATAAATACCGCTTCGAGTTGTGCAGTTGGTGTTAAGCGGCCTGTCCGCCCGACGTTCGCTGTGACTCCAAGCAGTTTCGTCGTCATTTCCTCAGCAGGGAATTTATAGGCAATCGCCCCGCGCGGATCTTTACCGGAGTATCCCAATTCTGCCTGTATTTTCACGTCATTGATCTTTAAAACCACACCGTCAATCTCGAAATCCAACGTGCGTCTGCGGGATTCCCATGTGGGTAATTGCTGGATAATGTCGGATAATGTTGGATAATATTCAGCGTGTGGCGCGGTTGAAAAGCCTAAATCCCGCAAATTGTTGAGAATATCCCACTGTGTATCCCACTTTATCCCACTCGCCGCAACCACCGCATACAAATAAGCCACCAACGGCCTCGATGCTGTAATCCGCGAGTCTTTCTGCTTGAGTGTCCCTGACGCAGTGTTTCGAGCGTTGACGTATAAAGGCAGTTCCGCCTCTGCTTGTTTTTTATTGAGTGCCACGAAATCTTTTTTGAGGAACATCACCTCGCCGCGAACAACCAAGCGCTCCGGTGCTTTCGGCCCATTCGGATCGACCGGAATTTTTAGCGGAACATTCTTAATCGTGCGCACATTAGCAGTCACATCGTCACCCAGTTCGCCATTTCCGCGTGTTGCGGCCTGCACTAGATAACCATTTTCATACGTGATTACGATGGTCAATCCATCCAGCTTGGGTTCCAACGTAAAACCGAGTTGTGTGCCAGCCGGAAGTAGCTTCAGGTTACGCTCTTCCCAAGTCTTTAAATCCTCCTCGCTAAAGGCATTCGCGAGACTCAAAATTGGGGCAGGATGCTTAACCTTCGCGAAATCCTCACTCAAATCACTGCCTGTACGCTGGGTCGGCGAGTCCGGCGTGATGAGTTCGGGATGTTCAGCCTCAAGCGCCTTGAGTTCAAAAAACAGCTTATCAAACTCGCCATCTGTAATCACTGGACTGCCCAGAACATGGTAGCGATACAAATGGAAATTAACTTGTTCGCGTAGTTCCTTGGCACGGGTCGCAAAGTCGGAAGACATTCGTTTGCCCTCACTAAGAAATTAGGTAGAAATTGAGAAAATCAAAAGTGGCTAGGGTGTCACCACTTGGAATAAATCGGTTGTACCGTCATTATCCGCTGCCCATCCGGTGATGCCGCGCGCCGGGTCACTGATTTGCCACCAGTTCAGTCCGTTGGATTGTTGTGGGCCAGCGAGGACTGTATATTGCTCACCCGGATTTGCAACGGTGACAACACCATTATCGGTACCCGGATTATTGCGGATGTTGATGCCTTGATTGCCGATAATTTCTATCGTACTGCCGATAGTAATTTGGGGTGCCAGTGTGGGTGTTGCGGTATAAATAATTGGCGCTAAGGTTGGCCCTGCCAATACAAAATTTCCTGCATCGGTCTGTTGGAATTCGGCAGGCAGGGTAGGTGTCGCCAAAAGTGAAGGGATAGTGACCGCTGGCATATTCGAAGGCACTGCCGATATAACGACAAATTGTGGCGGTGCAGTTGCTGCATTACGCCCACCTAAACCGAGTATTGCCACCACTACACAAGCCGTTGCCCCAACCACTAACATTAGCATCAACAGCACCGACCAGATCGGTAGTCGTAGCGGTGAGTTTCTTCGCTCTGAACGCACATCGCGCCGTTGGATGGGATAAGCAGGTGGCTGTCCTCGTTTGGGCTTCGAAACCTCATTACCTGCGTTATAAGGCACAGGTTGTGACGGTCGGCTCGGTACAATCACTCCCGTATCCCGCTTCAGCTTTTCTGGTGGGATACTTTGCGGTGTTGGAGGAATGAGCCGCGTATCTTTCACCGGAGGCATGTAACGCGTTTGATCTTGCGTCGTTTGCAATCGTGTTGCATCGTCATCCGGCAGTTCAGGTGGCAAAAAAGGCTGTGTCGGCTGATTACCGTCGTCTACTGGTTTATTCGGTTTCGCTGGATTATCTTCTGGAATGCGCCTACGTTCTGGCATGGTTAGCGTCCCCGATTTTGTACCCAACTGAGAAAGCGCTCAAGCGACCATGTATTCAAAACCGACTCGGCTGTCACCCAACCCCGTCGCGCGGTCATCACACCATACATCATCAAATCCATATGTTCCGGCGCATGAGCATCGGTGTTAATCGACAGTGGAATACCCATCTCAACGGCTCGACGGGCGAATTGTGCTTCTAAGTCTAGGCGGCGCGGGTTCGCATTGATTTCCAACGCAATCCCACTTTCTTTCGCAGCATTAAATACCGCGTCCATATCCAGATCAGCCGGTTCGCGGTCAGGCAGTATTTTGCG
>JACDGI010000813.1:1961-3442 GCA_013821665.1 Anaerolineae bacterium | reverse complement strand
TCCTTCATCAGTGCCACATCTTGCGGGTAGCGGTGATAATGATCGTCTGCCACATCACCGGTATCACCGTTAACCACTTTTCCCGGCGTGTGCGAAAAACGCGTCCAAATACACTCGCCGCGCCCTTCTTCCATCGCCGCCCCTTCAATTTGGTAGCTGGCCGTTGCCGAGCCCCACAGAAAGTCTTTCGGAAATGACATTCGTGACATCCTTATAACAATAATCAACCGCTCGAAATAGGTAAGAATGGTCGGGGTTTAGGCCACCCACATATTAAAAGTAAAAAGCGTGAGTAACATACCCATCATCAATAAGCTAAAGATCGTCCATGCCTTATCAAAAACGGTGTTCCGTCCCAACCGCGCAAGGAAAATAAATATCGCCGGAACCGTCAGCACATAGCGGATAATACTTTGAGGAGCCGAACCTGTTACCGTCAAAACCAGCGCCAACACGCTGAACAATGTCAGGCCGGGATAGCGCTTGGCCGTAAACAAACACGCGATCAACGCCAGCACAAACCCAAAAGCTTCTATCGCATAGTAAGTGGTCATCTGCGAATTACTGCCATCACGGAAGCTGTCGAACATCATCTTCAAGCCGCGATTAAGTTCCGGCCAATTAAACAGCCCACGCCCAAAATGATCCCGCTCAATCGCAAACGCCTTCGCACCGAGGAAATAATCCCACAGCAAATAAGCGATGATTGGTAAAACGATCACTAATAAAGACGATAGATGGAACTGGCTCAAGCGGGTTCGGAGGCTCTGTACGCCGTTCTGCCTGACACTGCGCCAATCAACGTTAGATGCCCAACCGAGAAATAACGGGAACACCAATGCCAAACCGATGGCCTTAGTCAGTGTAGCTAAAGCTGCCAATACCGCCGCCCAGAAAAAGCGCTTGTGATAAATCAGCATCAAGCAGCCCAGCGCCAAACCGATGAATAGCCCTTCGGTGTACACTTGTGCGAGGAAAAATCCGGTGGGGAAAATCAACATGTAGAAAGCCGCTCGCAAGCCGCCTTCTTCGCCCAACTCGGCCCGTGTCAGCTCATAAATACTGAACATCCCCAACAATGTCCCTAACAGAGAAACAATCACGCCACCTAAGGAAGCCGCCGCGATGGGATTCAGCCCGAATAAACGTAATGGAGCCGCAACCGCAGCCATCGCCGCTGGATAACCCGGAAAAAATGCGTAGCTAAGCGGTAATTTTGTTCCGTTTTCCAACGTGCCAGTGGTAATACGCGGATCGTCATACCCGCCCACAGCGATGCCTAAGTAAAATTCCGAGTCCCAAGCCACCTGAAAATTCATGAATGGCTCGGTCAGAAAGTCCTTGCCCTTCTGACTATTCTTGGCGGTTTCGTACTGCGTCCATTCCGTCGCATAATCAGGACGGTTGGGCTGGAAACGGGCGTTGACGATGCCTTGGAAGGCCAACACGATCAACGCCCAGAAGAACCAGATGAGAACGAG
>JACDGI010000813.1:0-1951 GCA_013821665.1 Anaerolineae bacterium | reverse complement strand
AACGAGGTTTCGAACCGATGTCTTGCGCGTATTCAGCGATGAGGTCAATGAAAAGCCCTACCCTATTTGGAAGCAGGTGCAATGTATAACGTGACCGATTCGGCAGGCAGTGATAATGTGCCTGTACTCAAATCTTGTGTACCTGTATTCTCAGCCTTGTGATCTTTATCCAGCAGCCAGACTGCCGCTGCCCCCGAAGCCGTAAACCCTTTGATGGCTAGGGGTATCGTCTTGGCCTCTGCCGCACGATTGACGACCATTAGCGTCAAACTACCATCATCTTTGGTCGCCGCCGTCACCGAGACATCGTTATCCGTTGAAGCACTGGTCAGCAGTTGTGTTCCAAACTGCTTGTACAACAGATAAACGTAATAGGCCGGACGCGCATCATACCGCGCTAGCAAACCAAAGTTGCTGTCCTTGGTAAACAGTGCGAAATAATTGACAATCTCGACCTGCTGGCGAATCAACCGCCCCAAAACATCCGCCCACCAAATCGCATGGATAAATGTAGTAGGAGCCGACGCGCCATTGTCCCAATTGGAGTTCACTTCGGTCACTGCAACCGGTAAATCATGCCCTATTGCATCTTTGATGACCGCGTGAAGATCGGGAATAATCGTGTCCCATTCATTGGGATTAGCACGGATTTGGTCGTCAGTCTCAGCGCCTGAATTCATACTCAGTGGAAACGGATAACGGTGGATCGACACCAAGCCCACCAGATCACCGTTGACCTTCAAAAACTGCCGCACCCATTCGCGCAGCGGTGCTTGATAATCACTCGGATCGGTTGTCGGCGGATATTGGCTGACTTCTGGCCCCGTTAGAATGATTTTGGGGTCAACCTTGAGCATGGCTTCGGCAATCGGTCGCCAATCTTTGTTAAACTGGTCTACCGTGTAGTCTTTGAACAAGTTCGGTTCGTTGCCGATACTCCAGTAACGAACGTTGTAGCCTTTTTCGATATTGGCATAGCGCACCAGTTCAGCCGCTTGCTCCGGTGTGCCATTTTGTAAGCGCACATGGATATGCGGTTCGGCGTGCCATTGGCGTGCCTGTGTGATAAACAAATCTAATTGCGGTTCGCTGATGTTATTTTGGTCGCCCCAATTCCCTGCTGGGAAGCGCAAATAAGTCACACCGGACGATGCCACCATCGGCCACATATCAACTGGAACAAGCGCCCACGGGCCGTAATTTACACCATAAACGAAGGGATTAATCGCACCGATAGGTTGGCTAGCATCCACACTCAGGCCAGTATCTTGGGCAGCAACAGGAAGAACAAATAATATCAGTAAGCAAGCAAAAACAAGGTATTTAAAAACAAGGGGCTTTCGCCCCCTGTTTAATATTGAAACATGTAACATGAACTTACTTCTCCACACCTGTTACGACCACACCACGCATAAACACTTTTTGCGCGAGGAAGAAAATAACCAATGGCAAGACCATCGCCATCAATGAGGTTGCTTGGATCAGTTCTGGCTGTGGGCCATACTGGAAGTTGAAGCGCTGAACGCCGACCGAAATCGGTTGAAGTTCGGGCTTATCCAGTAGATACAACAACGGGCCAAAGAAGTCATTCCAAGCAAACACGAAGTGGAACACTGCCACTGCAATCAACACCGGCCATGATTGCGGGATAATGACGCTCACCAACACACGGAATGGCCCTGCCCCATCGATCATTGCTGCTTCATCCAGATCACGCGGAAGTGTCAAGAAATACTGACGCAGCAAGAACACGTTATAGGCATTGGCGAAAAAGTGCGGAATGATCAGCGGGTTTAGCGTACCTGTCCAATGGATGGCCGCAAAGAAAGCATAGGTCGGGATCAGCGTCACCTGCGTCGGTAGAATAATCGTACCGATCAGAATGATGAACAGAATATTCTTACCGGGGATCGGGAAGCGTGCGAAAGCGTAAGCCACCGCCGTACTAGAA
>JACDGI010000090.1 GCA_013821665.1 Anaerolineae bacterium | reverse complement strand
AAGTTACGCAGGTCAGCGGGCATTTCACGACGTTCGCCGGTGACACCGGTTACTGTGACGACATAGATAAAACCGCTGGCTTTCGAGGCGACCAGTTTAATGCGTTCTGGATTACTGGTGGGAGCAATGAAAAATACTAAGGCCAAACCGCTATTCGCACAGGTAGCTATGAGAGTACTGGCCTCATCAGGTGGCAAGTCGGGCACGATAAAACCGTCTGCTCCTGCTTCCCTTGCATCGTGGACAAAGGCTTCGATGCCATAAGCCAATATCGGGTTCACATAACCCATCAGAACCATCGGTTGTGTAACGCCTCTTTCGCGCAACGTATGAACCGCTTCCAAGCACTTTTTGACCGTTATTCCGTTTTCTAAGGCCACCTGCATTGCAGCCTGATTGACTGGCCCATCCGCCAATGGATCACTGAAAGGAACGCCAATTTCAAAGCCATCAACCCCAGATTCAGCCATTCCGACAATGGCTTCTATAGATGTCTCATAATCGGGATAACCAATAAGGAAATAAGGTAAAAAAGCAGCCCGTTTTTGCTTTTTCGCCTCTTCAAACATCACAGCAATGGCTTCGGTTCCAAAAATCGATTTTGTCTGTGTCATGATAATTTCTCTTTTCGTCACACGGCATTCGTGTTATAGCTGTAGATGCGACTAAATTTCGCTGTAAGGATTAAAGGTTGTCACCTGTAGGATGCTCATAAGTTTCAAAGAACGTCTTAAAAATGATTTCCAGTCCATATGCGATACGCAGGTTATCCAATTCATGTGCCGCGAAAGCGCCCAGACGCTCACCCTCGAAAAGTTTCATAACTTCCAATGCACACGGTAGTTGGCCGACATACACATGATTGGCAACCATGCGTTTTTCTCCGCGCACTCGATAGGTATGCTCGAAATAACGCCAAAAAGTGACCGGTGGTGCGGGTGAAATTTCTTCTTGCAATTCACGCCGCATGGCTTCATCCGGTGTTTCACCTTTTTCGATACCGCCACCCAACGTCGCCCAATGAGCCGGAAACAACAAACCGGGTTTATTGTCACGGAGTTGGATGACCAATCTGCCCTGTTCGTCGACCAGCAAAGCACTTACACAATCGCGAACCGGAATGGAATTAGCCGTCAATCTTCAGTTCTTTCATAATCGTCCCAAGATCCTTATCGCCACGTCCAGAGAGATTGATAAGAATGATCGAGTCTTTAGGCATGGTCGGCGCACGTTTAATCGCTTCAGCTACAGCATGTGAGCTCTCCAAAGCCGCGATAATGCCTTCGGTTTGTGCGAGTCTGTGTAAAGCTGCTAGGGCTTCGTCATCGGTTGCCAGTGTATAAAAGGCACGTTCAGTCTCGCGTAGATAAGCATGTTCCGGCCCAACCGAGGCATAATCCAAACCGGCAGAGACACTATGCGTATTCATAATTTGCCCATCGGCGTTTTGCAGCACGTAGGAACGTGTTCCTTGCAAGACACCCGGTCGTCCAAAGCGTGGATCGGCAAAACGCGCTGCATGTTCGCCACTTTCGATACCATGACCGCCAGCTTCCACACCAATCAAATCAACATCATTGTCATCACGGAAACCGTGAAATAAACCCATTGCATTGCTGCCCCCACCCACACAAGCGATTGCCAGATCTGGCAAACGACCAGCTTGAGCAAGAATTTGTTGCCGGGCTTCGATACCAATCACACTTTGGAAGTCGCGCACAATCATGGGATAGGGATGTGGCCCCAAAGCTGAGCCAAGTAGATAAAAGCTGCTCCGGACATTGGTGACCCAATCGCGCATGGCTTCATTAATGGCATCCTTGAGGGTTTTGGTGCCACTTTCTACCGGAATAACTTCTGTCCCCAAAAGTTTCATACGAAAGACATTGGGCTGCTGGCGAGCCATATCGACAGTACCCATATAAACGTGACATTCTAGTCCCAACAAGGCAGAAGCAGTCGCACTGGCTACGCCGTGTTGCCCCGCACCCGTTTCAGCGATGATACGTTTTTTGCCCATCCGTTGAGCCAACAATGCTTGCCCCAAAGCATTGTTGATTTTATGTGCGCCGGTGTGTGCCAAATCTTCGCGTTTGAGGTAAATCTGCGCGCCACCAAGTTCTTCAGAAAGGCGCTTAGCATAACTGACAGGGGTGGGTCTTCCGGTATAGGTCTGATGCAAATTCATCAAGCGCTGTTGAAATTCAGGATCAGCCATCGCCTCTTGATAGGCAACCGTCAATTCATCCAACGCCGGAATAATGGTTTCCGGTACGAAACGTCCACCAAATTCACCATAATAGCCTCGTTCGTCGGGAACATTAGTGACATTGGTTTTAATAAATTCAGATTTTATGCTGGTATCTGCCATCAAATTACTACTTTCATTTAGCGTCTAAAGTGCAAGATTATGTTCGCCATTCAAGCAGCGTATGGCGAGTAACAATAAGCGATCCATATAATCCCCTTCGCGGGGAACAAAATCATCTAAACTAATCATCAATACATCCTTACCCAAACCGGCTGCCTTGGCTGATATTTTCTCAACTTTACCTGATAGTAAATTCAATCCATCTTGGATGGAGAAAACGACTAGTCCAGCCAACTCTTCTTTCTGATAGTGATATTGTTTGATGTCCTGATTATGAACCAACAAAAACACATCACAAAATTGGCGGTCAATCAGGCCATCATAATGGGATACACCAATATGCTGGCCTAACGGAACGAGATCATCAAAATCGACCGCGATGCCGAGTTCTTCCTGTACTTCACGAATACCATCACGGATGTCTTCGCCTGCCTGATAATGTCCGGCGGCGGTCACATCCAACAAATTTGGAAAGGTATCTTTATCCGGCCCACGCATCTGCATCACCAGATAATCAACGCCATCCGCACCCCGATAGACCACCCAACAGTGAAATACTTTGTGCCAATCACCGTCGCGGTGAACATCGGCACGTTCTTTCACGCCAATATGAACTTGATTTTCGTCGTATATATCAAGTAATTCGCTCACGATTGGCGCACTGCATCCACAAAGGCGCGGATTTTCGCGTGATCTTTTATGCCGGGTTGACCTTCAACTTCAACACCGCTGGCAGTATCAACGCCCCAAGGCTGGATCGCTTGTATCCGTCCGCCAACATTTTCGGCGGTTAAGCCACCAGCCAACATTATGCGGGGAGTGTGCCTTTTGACGGCTACTGCCACTTCGGTGCTGGCTTCTTCACCGGTACCGCCATACAAGTTGGGATGATACGCATCTAACAATAACGAGGGCCAGCGTTCATCAGTTGGGAACTGTGGCTTAAAGTAATTCACATCATCTAAGGCCTGAGCTAAGTTCATCGGGCGGATGGCTTTGAAGCCGATTCCATAGAGTTCTTTGAGCATAGCATCTGACTCATCACCATGCAGTTGGGCGCAGTTCAATCCGGCTTTACGGGTGATAGCCGAGATAACACCGACCACTTCATTGACAAACACACCGACGAGTATGGGACAAGCATTGCCAAGCTGGGATCGTAAGTCGTCACAGTTAGAGGCCGCAGCTTCGGGCGTGATATAACGCGGACTCTTCTTATAGAAGTTAAAACCGAGCAAATCAACACCAGCTTGGGCTGCCACTAGAGCATCCTCGATGCGTGTAATCCCACATATCTTGATCTTAACCTCACTCGCCATATTCACTCCTGCTCAATAAGTTTCGCAACCGGATTACGCTGCTGATTACTGTACAACCGCACTTCGCTCGCTATGTCTTTGGCTTTAATTAGCCCTTCCCCGACCAAGACCGCGCGCGCACCATATGAACCCATGCGCTGCACATCTTGAGGGCTGCGGATCGCACTTTCAGCCACTAATGTTACATCGGATGGTACCAATGCTGCGACCCGCGCAGTCGTTTCGAGATCTTCATGGAAGGTTCGCAGATCACGATTGTTGACACCAATCAGCGTCGCACCGACTGTTAGAGCGCGTTCCAACTCAGCTTCATTATGAACCTCAACCAGTGCTGCCATGCCTAAGTCGGTAATCAGGCCATGTAAGTCGCGCAGTTTAGCATCTTCTAGTGCCATGACAATCAATAAGGTGGCATCGGCTCCGGCGGCACGCGCCTCGTAGACCTGATGGACATCTATAATGAAGTCCTTCCGCAGCACAGGCAATCTCACCGAGGCGCGCACGGCACGCAAATCATCAAGACTGCCTTGAAAGAACTTCGAGTCGGTCAAGACGGAAATCGCGGATGCGCCATTTTCCTCATAGGTACGTGCAATACGCACCGGATTAAAATCTTTGACGAGTAAACCTTTGCTGGGTGAAGCCTTTTTGACTTCGGCAATCAAGGCTACTGTCGAACGCTGCAAAGCTGCCTTGAAGTTGCGCGGGCTTGAGGCGTGTTGAGCTGCTTGCACAACCTGCGCCATCAGTCCCGGCTGCGCCTGAGCCGCATGTAGCTCCTCCTGCTTCTGTGCCAATATTTGGTCTAAAATCGTATCGGTTTTGACAAACATTTAATTACCCACACTCTTTACTCTACTGATCTTCATCATATGATTTCCACCACGCTGAAATTCATAATTTACGTAGCAAATATCAACCTTATATCCCAGCTTTGTCATGTATTCACTGACGGGCTCGATGTGTAGCGACTTATTACGCGCTAAATCGAGTAAAGGAAATATACGAACTTCTCGCGCGACACGGCACAATTCTTGTACCGATTGCAAATGAAAGTCTGATGACAACTGTTCGCTGTACAGAAATAGTAAGTGCGAACACAATGCAAGATCAAAACGCTTATCGTCGAACGGAAGGGTTGGTAAGCTCGCTGTTACATAACGCCCCTCCTGTTTACCCCGTTCAAAATCAGTTAAAAACAACCTCATGGCCTTCAGCCGTGCTTTACCCAGATCATCAGGATTTGCGAATCGTTCCCATACGAAACCCTCGCAATCATCCCATACTTGACTAATCATATCTTGACTGGTCTCTTCAACACGCTGCGCGATTTCCTGAGACGTGAAAGCATAAATAGGATCAATCGATGTTATATTGCAGCCCATAGGCGAAAGTTCGGCGTTAAAACTAGCCGGGCCATCGCCTACCCCCAATATCTGGCAGGATAAGTCGGCTTCATTCAAAGCAAACATATGACAGTACTCATCTGCTGATCTTCCCCAAGGAACAACCTGCTTTAATATGATCGCCATCTCTGCCTCGTACTACGCAGCTAATTTCTCTGACATTGAAACCAATTCATCCAGCTTCTTAAGTGCCGCACCACTATCAATAATTTCCTCAGCTCTAGCGATCCCATCCTTGATATTTGTAACGTGATCGGCAGCAATCAAGGCCGCAGCGGCGTTTAGAAGTACGACATCTCGTTTGGCATCTTTGATGTCACCACTGAGGATGCCACGCAAGATTGCCGCGTTAGTCGGCGCATCATCGCCCAGCAACTCGCTAATATTGGCACCACGAAAGCCATAATCTTGTGGATTGATCTCGTAACTACGAACCTGTCCGTCTTTGAAATGGCTAACGCGGTTCGGGCCGGTGGTGGTGAGTTCGTCTAATCCACCGTAGCCGTTAACGATCATCGCGGATTTTGATCCGAGTTTGCCTAAAACATGGGCAAGGAAATCAGTGAGATCAGGGGCGAACACACCCATCAGTTGACGCTGTGCTCCGGCTGGATTGGTCAGTGGCCCTAAGATATTGAATATGGTACGGATTGCCATTTGCTTGCGTACACCAATCGCATATTTCATCGCGGGGTGCATTTTGGCAGCAAACAGAAAGCCGATACCAACTTCATCAATGCACTGTCCAACTTGCTCAGGCGTAAGATCAAGGCTAACCCCAAGCTGAGCCAGCACATCAGCACTGCCACATTTACTACTGGCGGCGCGATTGCCGTGTTTGGCAACTTTAATACCCGCCCCAGCAGCTACAAAGGCTACCGTTGTGCTGATATTAAACGTCCCGGAACGATCACCACCGGTGCCACATGTATCGAGCAAATCACCTTCGTATTTGGTGACAACATGCTGCCCATTAGAACGCATGGCACGGGCACTACCGGTGATTTCATCGTGAGTCTCCCCTTTCATACGAAGCGCCATCAAATAAGCACCGATTTGAGCTTCGGTCGCCCCACCGGTCATAATTTGGTGCATGACGGCTTCGGCTTCATCTTCCTGTAAGTGACCAAAACGACTTAAAACATCTAAAGCACGTTGAATATCCATAAATTATTTTCCTTATACCCCAACGAGTTGTCGGACATCGGCTACGGTTTGATTGGCGATAAGGCTGGCCTTAGCTGCACCTGCACTTAATAGCTCGTTTAATCCTTGCTCATCGTCCATCAGCTTATAAAACTTATCCTGAATGGGTTGCAGAGTTGCCACCACCAAATCCACAAGTTCGCGTTTGAGTGCGCCATAGCCTTTGCCAGCAAAATGCGCTTCGATAGCAGACTGCGAGTCACCCGACAAAACTTCGTATAAAACCAGTAGATTTTTGACACCCGGTGATGCGGTCGCAAACTGAATCTCGCCACCTGCATCAGTAACCGCGCCCATGATGGCTTTCTTGATGGTGGCGGGCGAATCGAGCAAGGCGACAGCGTGACCCTGTTTCTTGGCGGCGATACTTTTGCTCATCTTTTGTGCTGGATCATCCAAGCCCATGATGCGTGCGCCACTCCGACGGTTCAAGGTTTCCGGCAGCGGGAAATATTCTCCAAAGAGATGGTTAAAACGTTGAGCAATATCACGCGTGATTTCGAGATGTTGATTTTGGTCATCACCAACCGGCACATAATTGGCTTTGTAGATCAGAATATCGGCGGCTTGGAGTGTTGGATAATTGAGCAAGCCACTGCCAACGGTTTCTTGGGCGGCAGCTTTGACCTTGTACTGAGTCATGCGTTCCAGCCAACCAACGGGTGTGCAGCACCCCAAGATCCATGCTAGATAAGTATGAGCAGGAACATCCGACTGCAAGAAGATGATTGACTCACCGGGATCAATGCCACAAGCGATATACAAGGCCGCAACCTCACGCGATTTACGGCGCAATTCGGTTGGGTTTAAAGCTTCGGGCACGGTCAAAGTGTGCAAGTTAGCCACCATAAACAGGTTGTTGTACTGGCTCTGGTTAGCCGCCCACAAACTCAGCGCACCCACATAGTTGCCAATATGTAAGATGCCTGTCGATTGAATGCCCGACAAAACCGTTTTCTTTGAAACTATTTCTGGTTGTAAGGTTTCCTGTGCCTGAACGATCACACTCATTTTTACGCTCGCTCCGGCACACGAATTTCAAGGAAGTTTTGCAGGATACGCGGCCCATAAGTCGTTAAAATACTTTCGGGATGGAATTGGACACCATAAACCGCAAGATCCTTATGTTGTAAGCCCATGATCAAACCATCATCCGTGCGTGCGGTGATGCTCAAACAATCTGGTACGGTATCTTCCAAGACAATAAGGCTATGGTAACGGGTCGCCTCGAAGGGATTTGGAACACCAGCAAACAAGCCTTCGTTATTGTGGTAGACCATGCTGGTTTTACCGTGCATCAGGTGTGGTGCTCGTGCCACCACACCCCCATAAACCTGACCAATACACTGGTGACCGAGACAAACACCGAGTACAGGTGTGGTTTCGCCCATATACCGCAGCACATCCAGTGACACACCGCTGTCATCGGGCGTGCCGGGGCCGGGTGAGATGACGATGTGGCTGGGCTGCATGGCGCGAACATCATCTAACGTAATTTGATCATTCCGTTCCACACGTAAGTCAGCGCCCATTTCGCCCATAACCTGTACCAAGTTGTAGGTGAAGCTGTCGTAGTTATCGATCACCAGTATCATGATTACTCCTCTAGTTCTTGTATCTTTTGTGCAGACATACCGTCTAAATGTGTGATGTCGTCGGCTGCGACTAATTGCCATTTGCCAGCGTCATCACGCTTGATGGTGGTTACTGATGTGTTACTGACATCAACCGAACCAAACTTTACGCCGGGGATAATCTCGGCGAGCAAGGCGTTAATAGCAGTCGAGTGCGATAGAATCGCAATCGTTTCGCCCTTGTCTTGAGTCAAATAATCGTTAAAAGCCGCGAGAATACGTTCGCGCACATCCTTGCGAGATTCACCTTCAGGAACTTTATAGCCGTCGGGGTCAGCCGTAAACTGAGCGTATTCGACGGCGTACCAAGTCTGCATTTCCTTTTGTGTCAGCCCTTGCCATTTCCCAATATCGCGTTCGCGTAGACGCTTATCAGTGACGGGCTCTGAACCCAACTTCTCGGCTAACAAAGCTGCCGTTTCGCTCGCACGCTTAAGATCGCTCGTGTAAAGAGCAGCGACCCCAATATTGCGGATGTAATTGGCTAAGCGCTGCGCTTGTCGCTGACCATAAGCGTTCAACGGAATAGCAACCCAACCCTGATAGCGTAAATCGCGATTCCAATCGGTTTCGCCCGGACGAATAAAAATGACGCGTTTGACTGCCATGATGCCTCCTACAATAGACCCTTTTCGGCATATTGTATCGCGCTTGCGACACCCTTGGCTTTATTGAGCGTTTCTTCGTACTCTCGCGTGGGGTCACTATCGGCCACAATGCCCGCGCCGGATTGAACGGTAACGGTGTCGCCACGCATCAAAACCGAGCGAATAGTGATGCAGGTATCCATTGAACCATCGAAGCTGAAGTAGCCGACTGCACCAGCATAAGTGCCACGCCGCGTGGCTTCCAGCTCCTCAATGATTTCCATCGCTCGTACTTTGGGCGCGCCGCTCAAAGTTCCTGCCGGGAATGTCGCTCGCAGCAGATCGAAGGCATCCATGCCTTTTCGTAGTTTGCCTTCAACTTGACTGACGATGTGCATGACATGAGAATACCGCTCGACGTACATCATTTTGGGCACGCGGACAGTGCCGTAATCGCAAACGCGGCCCAAGTCGTTGCGCCCAAGATCAACCAGCATGACGTGTTCGGCGCGTTCTTTCGGATCAGCAAGTAATTCTGTGGCGAGTTCTTGATCTTCTTCTTCGCTGATGCCGCGTGGACGCGTGCCAGCAATCGGGCGCACCATCGCTTTGCCATCTTCGAGCCGTACCATCACTTCTGGTGAGGCACCGATCAGGCTGAGATTCTCACCGAAGTTCAAGAAGAACATGTAGGGCGAAGGATTGAGCATCCGTAATGAGCGATAAAGCGCAAGGGGTGTGGCTGTGGTTTTGCCGCTAAAGCGTTGTGAAAGCACAATTTGGAAGGCATCACCCGCAGCAATATATTCTTTAGCAGCACGAACACCTGCTTCATACTGTTCCTGCGTCATGTTTGACGCGAGTTCACGTCCCGCTTGAGGTGTCGATAAGGGTTTTATTTGGGGGAGTGTAGGAATTGGCTGATGGAGTGCAGCAATAATCTCATCAATTCGAGCGACCGCATCGTCATAAGCTGCATCAGAATTACCCTCATTGTGGGCATTTGCTAATACCAGTAGTTGATGACGGGCATGGTCAAAAATGACTAACGTATCGGGCAGCATGAAGGCTGCATCTGGCACATTGAGGTCATTGACGGTGATGGTGGGCAAGCGTTCGAAGTAACGTACACAATCGTAGCTTACAAAGCCGACTGCTCCACCGACAAAACGCGGTAAGCCGGGTAAGCGGACAGGTTTTACACGTTCAAATTCTGCTTTGATAGCATCGAGTGGATCTTCACCCTCGGCCAAGGGGCGAGTCGTCGTAACGCCGTGTAAAGTCTGATGCACCTGACCATCCTGAACGATGATTGTGCCTTTGGGATTTACGCCGAGGAAGGAATAGCGCCCGACCTGCTCGCCGCCTTCGACGCTCTCTAGCAGAAAAGAGTTTTGACCAGATTGAGCTAATTTGAGATAAACCGAAACGGGTGTTTCGAGGTCAGCGGGCATCATCCGATAGACGGGTACAAGATCACCCTGCTCGAAAAGTTGAGAAACACGGTCGCGACTGGGGCGGATATTTTCGTGGGTTTGCGTGGCAAAAAGAACCATGATGGGAATCTCCCTGAACAGTTTAACCAGCCAACAAAAAACCCCATCTCCATATCAAGGACGAGAAGGGGTTCCCGTGGTGCCACCTTGGTTAAAGCTGTCAGTGAGACAACTTCACTCTTTTCAGGTACAACGGTTCATAAACCACCGTGATACCCTGCGCTCTGATAACGGTGCGCCTCCGACGTGGGCTACAAAGATTTCGACCACGCAACTCCCCGGCCCATTCCACACCACCGTACCTATCGCCATCACACCTAGCGGCGACTCTCTGAAGATCGTGTTAATGTGTACTATTCCAGATCAACGTTTTTATGTATTCAATTAGAAACGAGAGTAACGACATTTCGGAATTCTGTCAAGCAGTTCGTTTTTCAGCTATACTGGTTTTTGCAATAGGATCAATCAAAAAGGGTGATTATGCGTCCCATCAAATCGCTTTTACTACTGATGCTGTGCTCACTGAGTTTTGTGGTAGGCATTTCCGCGCTGGCCGCGCGCGATACGCAATCGATGGCGGAAAAGCTCGCCAGCTTAGGTGGTTATCCCTGCCCGGACAGCGATTTTACTTGCCTCAAATTAACGGTTCCATTGGATCATACAACAACAAGTGATAAGCGCACTATTGATGTGGTTTTTGGTGTACTGCCAGCGACGGGCGAGCGTAAAGGCATGTTCGTGACAGCGACGGGTGGGCCGGGTTCCTCGGGCTTAGAAGAAGCAGATGGCCGCGCCGACACTTTTGATGCGGCTATAAAAGAACATTACGATTTGGTTTTTTTCGACCAGCGCGGAGCCAACCAATCTGGAAAATTGCAATGTCCGAATGCGTTAACTCATTATGGTCTTGGCGTGGCGAGTTTGTATGCCAGCCTAGATGATGCGGCGCTGCGAACTGATCCACAAACCTTTGTGCAGGATTGCGTGGCCGAAATTGCTAAAGAAGGTGTTCCTAAAGAAAACCTCAAATTCTATGGCACAGCACAGGCTGTCGAAGATCTTGATGCTTTCCGCCAATCGATAGGTGATGACAAAATCTGGCTTTACGGTGAAAGCTATGGCACGGAATATGCTCAAACCTATGCCGCTGCTCATCCCGACCATTTGGCTGCCCTGTTTCTGGACGGAACGGTTGATCTGACGACTCCGTTATTGGAGTTCCAGAAAGAGCAAACACAAGCCTTTAACGATGTTCTGGTGGCGACTCTTCAAGATTGTGACCATAACGCTGACTGTTCAGTCGAGGTCGGTGGAGACGCGGTTGGGTTATATGATAGTCTGCGTACAGAACTTGGCAGGAAGGAAATCCCCTTTAAGTTCCCCCTCGCTTCAGGGCGTTTGGATGACCGCACATTCACTAAAGATATGCTAGAGTCGGTCGCTATTGATGCTATGTACACTCAAGCGGGACGTATGTTGTTCCAGCGTGGTTTGGCTGCTGCTAGCCAAGGTAATTTCGTACCTTTAGCACGCATTTATTACATCACGAACCAACTTTTTGCCGAGTCAGCGGTGCCAAGTCTGGGTGGTGCCGTGGACAACACCCTTTATTATGTGATTGCGTGCGCTGACCACCGCATTTTGGATGGGACATCGAACGCACAAGTCACCGCTTATCTACAGGCCGGAGAGAGTCTTGAAGCCACAGTCCCACGGCTTACCGGCGGCTTCTATGGACGTTTGCCCTGCGCGTATTGGCCGACTGATGCGTCCGCGAAACCTCAGCCACCGCTCGTCGCAAAAGGTATTACCACCTTTGTACTGGGGGCAACTACTGATCCGGCTACGCCTATTCAAAATGGTCAGCGCGTTTTCAGCCATCTGGCAGATGGCTATCTGATTACTGCCGAAGGTGGCCCGCACGTCATTTTTGATCGTGACGATTCTTGCCCCAATACTATCATGAAGGATTTCTTGGTGAACGGTCAGAGACCAGCTCAGCGCGAGACACTTTGCCAAGGTGTGATTGCCAATCCTTATATTCCACTTGCGCCCTCTAGCGTGCGTGTATTTGATACGCCTTTGCAAGCCCTAGATTCAGTCTATAACGAAATTTTCTACCTGCCTGATTATTATTATTGGGGTGGCCCCGGTGTAGGTCTGGCTTCTTGTTCGGTCGGTGGCGTGATTGGCTTTGAGACTAACAAAGGTGATGGTGACCAATTCCGTTTAAGCGATTGTTCGTTCTTCAATGGTTTCGCTATGAGTGGTATTGGTCATTATAAAGACCATGTGTTTACGCTTGAAGTCAATATCGGTGGCTTCGAGTCTGGATCGCTAACCTACATCAAAGATGCGGATGGAAAAATCACGGTCACGGGGGAGTATGCGGGTAAGCAGGTTAATCTATCAGATACGCGACCGGATTCAGCCGCGTAATATCATAAGCAAAGGCTATGATGGGCAAAATAATTACTCATTTCACGGGCATTTTCTGCGTCCTGCTTGTTCTGGGAGTTTCCGTTGTTGATACCGTTTATGCCAAGCCCACAACGAAAGATATTCTCGATCAATTGGGTGGTTATCCCTGCCCTAACAGTGATTTTACCTGTGTCAAATTGACGGTTCCGTTGGATCATTTTGGGAAAGACGATAAGCAAACAATTGACGTTGTATTTGGCGTTTTGCCGGCAACAGGCGGACGTAAGGGTATGTTCGTGACTGCAACGGGCGGCCCGGGTTCTTCGGGTTTGGCATCTGCGGATTCGTATACGGCATCGTACGATGCATCGATAGCAGAACATTACGACATCGTGTTTTTTGATCAGCGTGGCGGATATCAATCCGGCAATCTGCAATGTCCAAACGCAGTCGCTACCTATTACAGCTCGGACGGTGAGTCAGCAACACCGGAGCAGGAAAAGGCTCTTATTCAAACGGCTCATACCTTCGCTGATGATTGTATCAAGGAAATGGGTGTTGATCCGAAAACATTGCCTTTCTATGGGACGAATCAAGCCGTAGCCGATTTGGACGCTTTCCGTAAGGCAATTGGCGACGACAAAATTTGGTTGTATGGCGAAAGTTATGGAACCCAGTTTTCACAAACTTATACAGCGAACTATCCGGATCATGTCGGTGGTTTAATTTTGGATGGCACCGTTGATTTAACCCATTCGCTGCTGGATTATTATGTCGAGCAAACGCAGGCCTTCAGCGATGTCATCAAAGAAACACTGAAAGCCTGTAACGCGGATGATAGCTGTACAGGCGATTTTGCAGGTGGCGACGCACAAGCATTTTATGACACACTCCGCACAAAACTCGGTACTGGAGCCGAAACATTCAAATTCCCGCAGCCAAATGGTAAACCTGTCGAGCGACAATTCACCGTCTCAGACCTGCAAACAGTGGTCGCAAACCTCGGCTACAGTGAAGGAGACAGGATGATGCTCCAACGTGCGTTGGCATCAGCATCGCATGATGATTATGTGCCGCTGATGCGTGAGTTTTATGTGGCGCTGGGCATTGATCCTGAAAGTGAACAACCAATCCCCGGCAGCAGCGACGATTATTCCGATGCGTTGTATTATGCGGTCGAATGCAATGATTACGCGCTGGCAGGAGATAGCCCTGAAGCGAAGGCAGAGGCTTATGTGAAAGCTGGCGATCCAGTTGATAAAGCAGTGCCGGATTTAGCTGGTATTTTTTACGGTGATTTGCCGTGCGCTTTTTGGCCGGGGAATCCACCTTCAGAACGCCCTGCTAATTTGGTCGCCAAGGGTGTACCCACATTGGTACTGGGTGCAACGGCTGATCCAGCTACACCTGTGGATAACGGGCGACGCGTTTTCAAGAACCTTGCGGATGGCTACCTGATTACGATGCAAGGCGGCCCACATGTGATTTACGGACGTGGAAATGCGTGTCCGGATGATCTGGTAACGGCCTTCCTCGTCGACGACAAAATGCCTGATCAGAAAGAGACGAGCTGCGATGGCATTGTGTCCGATACGTATGTTCCGAATGCGCCCGTAGATGCTAGCACGTTTAAGACCGCGCTTGAAGCGATGGATTCTGCCTACAGCGAAATCTACTATCTGCCTGAATATTACTACGGTGCAACTACTGATGAACTAAAAATAGGTTGTGCTTTCGGCGGCACCATTGCCTTCAAGTCCACAGAGGATGATAAGCGCAGTTTTAAGCTTAATAATTGTGCTTTCTCTAAAGGTTTCATCATGACTGGCAGTGGTTCGATAACCGATGGTGTGAGCATGGATGTGGCAATTAAGGGCCCAAAAACAGGCCAACTCAGTTATACGCTGGATGCTGATGGGAATTCCAAAGTGACTGGCGATTACGATGGCAAGAAGGTTGATCTTTCAAGTTAGACCTCGAACTGTGTCATGTTTAGGCAGGGCTTGCTGATAACAAGCCCTTCACCATCCGAGAAATTTATATACTCTTATCTCTGGCTCAACCACTCGATATAGGCTATAATCACCGTAAGACAAAAATTCTATTGCCGAAATAATATGCACATATCTTTAGCAAAATTTAAACTGGCGTTGACAATAGGAGTCCTAATAGCGATTTTGGGATTAGTGGTGGCTATAGATCATCCAAACAACGGTAATGTTGTGCCTGTCATTGCAGCAATCATACTAGGATGTGGGACGATTTTAATTGAAACAATTAGACCAGTTATCGCGATTCCATTATTAGGTTTTATCGGATTTGCGATAGTGGTGACCACTCATAACCTAGTGAAATGGAAAAAGTGGCTTGAAGCACCAATAGCAATCAGTTTGGCTATTTTAATCATACTTAATGTTATCGGCTTGTTTCTGTGGGCTACAGGCCATGTTGAAGGATATTTCTAAACTATGTCCCTAACCAACCGCGAGATTGCCGATCTCTTTGAAAAAGTCGCTACCATGCTGGAAATCAAAGGCGAGATTATCCATCGCGTGCTTTCGTACCGGCGCGCAGGGGAAACCATCCGCGAACTGCCGCGCGATCTCCATGCCATTGCGGCTGAAGGTACGCTAACCGATATTCCCGGCATTGGCGATACGCTGGCGGCTAAGATCAATGAGATGTTGGAAACGGGCAAACTCGAATTTTACGAGAAGTTAGCCAAAGAAATTCCAGCAGGTTTGGTAGACATGGTTCACATCAATGGAGTTGGCCCCAAAAAGGCCAAACTCTTTTGGAAAGAACAAAATATCACAACCGTGGCAGAGTTAGAGGTGGCAGCTCGTGCCGGTAAATTACGTAATTTAGCCGGTATGGGTGAAAAAAGTGAGCAGAAGATTATTGACGGCATTGAGTCGCTTTCTCGGCAAACAGGACGGACACCGTTGGGTAATGCCTTACCTGCGGCACAAGCGATGCTCGACCATGTGTTGGCCGTGCCGGGTGCAATCGAAGGCGCAATCGCTGGCAGTATTCGACGGGCGCGACCGACGATTGGCGACGTTGATCTGCTGGTTGCCAGCGATGATGCCAAACCGATTATGGATGCCTTTGTAGCGATGGAACAAGTCGGGCGAATCCTCGGTCATGGCCCGTCGAAAAGTAGTGTCGAACTATTGAACGGCCTGCAAGTTGATCTGCGGGTGTTGGAAAAAGCACGCTGGGGGACGGCACTGAATTACTTTACCGGCAGCCAAGCACATAATATTCGGATGCGCGAACTCGCACTCAAAAAAGGTTACAGTCTGAACGAACATGCCTTTAGTCCAGTGGATAAAGAAGGCAACATCATCGAGGATGCGCCGAAGATCCTATGTGCGACCGAAGAAGAAGTTTACGCGACGGTAGGTTTGCCGTGGATACCACCGGAACTGCGTGAGGACAGCGGTGAAATCGAAGCAGCACAGGCAAACAAACTGCCTAAACTAATTACGATGGACGATATGCACGCTGATTTGCACATGCACACAACAGCCAGTGATGGCACACGCAGCATCCGAGAAATGGCCGAAGAAGCGCTCAACCGAGGGCGTAAGTTTATCGTTATCACTGACCATTCGCACAGCCTTGGTATCGCTAATGGTCTAACGGTTGAACGACTGCTCAAGCAGCAAGAAGAAGTCCGCCAAGTCGATAAAGAACTCAGTGGCAGTATCCGTGTGTTTCATGGGACGGAGATGGACATCAACGCCGATGGCAGTCTCGATTTCCCTGATGATGTTCTTGCCCAACTCGATTTCGTTATCGCGTCGTTACATGTGAGTTTGCGGCAGCCACGCGAACAAATTACGGCGCGGATGTTGAGCGCCATTCGCAACCCGAACGTTGATTTGATCGGGCATCCCCGTGCGCAAATACTGCCTGACCG
>JACDGI010000812.1 GCA_013821665.1 Anaerolineae bacterium | reverse complement strand
AACCAATACACCATCTTGATAGGCATATACCATCTGATCACTTAAATCGACAACGACTTGCCGTCCAACATAAACAGTCGGTGGGTCAGGTACAAATTGAGGTGTTGGGGGAGCGGCTGGAACATTGTTTGCGGCTGCTACAGCCGCGCTAACACCGGGAATGGTCAATGTCTGTCCTGCATAAATTTGATTACCGTCCGATATGCCGTTGGCTGTGGCGATGTCAACCCAGCTTACACCAAATCGGTTCGCAATTTTCCCAAGCTGATCACCTACTGCAACCGTGTAAGTGGCGCTGGGCGGTGGTTGAACCACCGGTGCGGCCAACACAGCCGCTGGTTCAGAAGTAGGGGCTGCATCCACAGTAATTTGTGGCGCATCTGCTGCGGCTGGCGCATCCACCGGCGTTAATGACCATACATTCAATTCTTGTCCACGTGTAATGTGATTAGGATTGTCGATATTGTTGATCTTCATGAGTTCATCGACAGTCATCCCGTATTTAGATGCGATGCCTGCCAATGTATCCCCGAATGTCACAGTATATTTGATGGGCGTTCCTGCTACCGTGGGATTTTCGACGGTGTCGGGGGCTGGATTGTAATCAGGAATAATCAATGTTTGACCGGCGAAAATCCGACTGGCGTTAGTGATGTCGTTAGCCTTCGTTAGCGCGTCCACGCTGATGCCGTATTTTAGGGCAATACGGTACAGATTTTCGCCGCGCTGTACAACGTGCGTCGTCTGACTGTCTTGGGCGAAAGTCGGCAGCACCGTAAGGACTGCCAGCAATCCAATAACCATGATGACATGTGCAATTGTTCGTACATGGCGGCGGGACATAGTACATTTCTCCTAGTTGGCATTTGGTTAACTTAACATTACATCATCTACGCAATTAGGTCAATTTGGTTGATCTCAAAGTGATAACAAACGGAACAATTGCCGGACTTTGGGTTTGCCAGTACAATGAAAACCTTGATTGATTTTGTATCAAGCGACTGAGAAAAAACGAATGCTGGTACGTGCTTACCGTCTGACCGACAAATTGGGAATCGTTATCCTCAAATCAAGTGCCGCCTTCGGACAACTTTCTGAAGTTGGCGTGAGCCGTTTAGCTGGAACGAGTTGGCGGATAATTGGCGGTGTACTTGGGTTTATTGCCGCATTAATACTGGGGATTTTACGGGGAGTTATCCGCGTATTCAGCGTTACCCTCAAGTTGTTTGGAGGTGGTGCGCGGCGCGTATCTCAACAGGCAACAGGGGCAGTTGGCGCATCGACCAGTACCATGATGGCAAGACGTGCGGCCCGTGCGGAAATGACTGCCAAAGTTACCGAAGACCCCTTACGTGTCCAGAACCGGACTCTCAGCGCCCTATTTGTGTTGGTTTTAGCAGCCCTTATCGGGGTTGTGCTTTGGGCAACCAATCCCGCACGTCAATCACCGAATTTAAACACGCTGGCCGATTTAGGCAACGGTTCCTCCCTTTCTGTGACAAACGCACCTCTTGACTCAACGGGCATCCCTGTTCTCGGGAGCACGGCTGTCCCAACGGCGACACTATTACCACAAGTATTAGAGGCACGCGGTAGTATCGCCTATGTGGCACACGAAAATGGACAAACGGATATTTGGGCGCTTAGCATCGGTAACCGCACGCCCATTCGTCTCACTAATAGTCCTGCCGATGAACGTGATCCATCATGGTCGCCTGACGGAACCAAGTTAGCTTATGCGTCACGTCAAGATGGTAACTGGGAAATTTACATTGATGATTTAGTCAGTGGTACGACTAAACGTATGACTTACGATTTGTCATTCCAAGGCTCGCCTCACTGGAGTCCTGATGGCAAATTCCTCACTTACGAAAGTTATCAAGGCAACAACCTTGATATATATGTTGTACCTGTGGATGGTTCGCAACCTGCATTGCGTGTGACGAACAATCCGGCTCCTGATTTTTCTCCGGCTTGGTCGCCTGTCAATAATGGGCGCAGTTTGGCGTTTGTCTCTTGGCGTGACGGCAATCAGGACATTTATATTTTTTCGTTGGATAACCCCACGGATGCCGCCTCGGTAAATATTACCAATACACCGGATCGTCAGGAGGATCATCCTGCGTGGAGTCCTGACGGCAAATACATTGCTTACAGCGCCCTTGACGAAGGTATCGAAAAGGTTTTCGTCAAGGATGTTGCTAACTCACAAGCACCCGCTCAGGTCATCACACGCGGACGCACACCGGCGTGGTCGCCAGACGGTTCTAGTCTGATTTCGGTGGTGGATTCGCAAGAGGGCAGTCAGTTTGTTGCCACACCTTTTACCAGTGCTGGCAATACAACCTTGGTCGTCGGTACGGCTGAAGAGGCTGATTCGCCTGTATGGACAGGCCGCCCACTCCCTTCTGCATTGGTGAGTAGTGGTGGTTTACCATCGGGTGTTCCTAAATCGCTTTATGTGGAACAAGTGGGTAGCCCGGACAAAAATGGACACTACGGGCTGGGCACGTTGTCAAACGTTGTCGTGTCGCGTTCCGAGTTTTACTTGAGTGATACCGTCAATGACTCATTCAATGCACTCAGACAAAAGACGTTGCAAGTCGCTGGATGGGATTTTCTGGGTAAGCTGGACGATGCCTTCTGGTCATTTTTACCGACACCCCGCCTACCGGATGCTGGAGAAGATCGCCGCAATTGGTATTATACGGGGCGTGCGTTTGGTATCACGCGCAATCTAATCGCCGGTTTCCCACAACAAATTGAACTTGTGCGCGAAGATATTGGTGTCGATACCTATTGGCGCGTCTTCGTCCGTGTGAGTGATGATGCTGCTCCCGGTGAACTCGGCGAACCCTTGCGCCAGATGCCGTGGGATATGCTCAGCCGCAATAGTAATGATATACAGGCCTATGATGCTGGCGGACGGCTTAAAACCGAAATTCCATCCGGATACTATATTGACTTTACACAGCTTGCGTCGGATTATGGATGGGGACGCGTTCCTGCCGGAAGTGATTGGCGTGCCAATGTAAATGGAATTAATTATTGGTTGTTTGAGAAAACGGATGGGTTAAGCTGGTACGACGCAATGTTGCAGCTCTATAGCAATTCGGAACTCGGTGGCTTTGCAGCCACACCGGTACCAATCCCGCCAACAGCTCAGACGCAACCATAGGAAATCTATGCGACGCGACGGATTTTCGACGATTTTTTTGCTCGTATTAGGACTAGCAGGCTTTGGCCTTATCGTTTGGCTCAATGCGCGCCCCGGCCAATCCCCTACGGTTATCATCATTCCGACGGTTCAACAGCCTACTGAAAATGCAAATTCGTGGCAGGATGTGTTGCGCGTGGGTTTTGGCAGCAATTCGACACCGCTGCCAACCGTCGCCATACCCACCGCTTCCTTTATGCCGCCAACTTTGGCGGGTAGCAGTGATAC
>JACDGI010000089.1:15567-16432 GCA_013821665.1 Anaerolineae bacterium | reverse complement strand
AGGCCAGCCGCATAAACTACTGCATCGGTCTGTGCGCGGTTGGTGAACCAATAGTCAACTTCGTCCCAGATACTTTCGAGTGGGCTACCCGGTTCTAACTTGATGAAATAATCTTTAAGTATATCATCCGCTACGCCGTGAAATGGAAGCTGTGTGACGAGGCGATGCTTTTCATTATCGAAGAGCAGAATGCCGCACATATTCGCGTCCATCTGGGCGGCAATACGAGCGTTAATGCTCAGATAGAATTCTTCTTCACGGCTGAGCGAACCGATGGCTTGCGTCAGTTCTTGCAAACCGCTAATTTCGGTGTCGCGGCGCTGTTCACGCTGTCGCAGTCGCAGATTTTCAACCACGACGGCGGCCTGTGCGACGAGCAGCTTCATCTCTTTAATGTCTTGGGTGTTGAAACCACTGGCCGCTTTTTTGTTGCTGATGAGCATCATGCCGATGCGACGGTCGCCAATTTGCAGGGGAAGAAGCGCCATGCTTTTGATGCCTGCGACCCCATAAATGGACTTCAAGCCGAGTGCTTCGATGAGCGATTCGTCGGCTACATCATTGGTGACCCAATAGTCTTGCCGTTCATAAATATCACGCTGGGGGCTATCGGTTGGCAGCGGGATAATCGAGCTTTGCGCGATTTGATCCGGCAAGCCATAGAAGGGCAGTTCGGGCAAAAGAGCGTGTCGATTTTCATCATAAATCAAAACACCGGAAACGCCCGCGCCGACAATCTTGGCAATGCGAGAGTTCAGCGCAAGATACGTTGTGCGTGAATCAGCGGAGGTTTCGTCAAGGTTGGTGAGCGCGCCAATCGTCGCCATATCGGTGATGCGTTGGGCTTGTTCACCGTAAAGTTCGG
>JACDGI010000089.1:0-15557 GCA_013821665.1 Anaerolineae bacterium | reverse complement strand
CTTGCAACATCGCTAGGTGAGCCTGATTGAACGAATCGGCTTGGCGATTTGCCAATTCTAAGGTACCAATGAAGCGTTCACCGAGCAGCAGTGGCACCGCTACATAACTTTTGTAGAAATTGGGGAGCTTGGGTTGGATGGCGGTTACGTCGGTAACATTGGTGACGAGTACGGCTTTTTGATGTTGGGCAATCCAACCGCTGATGCCTTCACCAAGATTATAGTCCCCACCGGATTCCTGAAGTTTGATGATATAGGTAGATTCGCCCACCCAGCCAAGCGGCGAGACGCGTTTGGTGGTTTCATCCCAGATGCAAATTTCACCAGCGTTGGCGGGAACAGCCTTCATAACAATCGTCAAAAGAGCTTGATAGACCTGCTGAAGCCCCATACTGGCATTGATGGTTTCGCCAATTTCGTTGATGGTGTTCATCGCCAACGTGAGATCCAGCGAACCGGGGTGATTGGTGTTGCCAGCGATTTCGCGCATCACGACTACGGTACGGGTTTCAGTCCCCGCCGGGATGCTGTGCGACGAGGCTTCGACCCAACGGCTGCCCAATTGGAAGGAGGCTTGGCCTTGACCCGCGAATAGCTCCAGAAAGCTATCGGTTGGCTGGGCCATCGCGGCAATATATTCGAGGCTGGGGTCGCCACCATTCATGCCGAGCCATCTGCGGGCGTTTTCGTTGACGAAAACCAATTGTCCATGTTCGCGGGAGACCAGTACAGCATCATCACCGGAGGCGACGGGTAGGTCGATAGCGGAGTTGTGATCCTCCACCGAGATGAAGCCCAAAGCCTGCCGCTGTCGTGACCACACGAACAATCCGGCGATGATGACCAGCCCACCTATGAAGAGAAGTAATCCTAATCCCATAAGGTGCACCCTATATACACTCAGGTCACTATTTGAAAATGAATTGCCAAGCCTGTTGCTGCGGTTGGCTTATGAAGGATAATCTCGAAGCAAACCGCTTCAACATTGTTATTTTATCAATTTACAGGGACGAGCAAAATCGTCCCTGCACATGAGTCGATTAAACGTTATTACCATGCCGTCAAAATAGGCGGCGGCACTTCGCCACCCAGACCACGACGGCGATCTTCGGCTGCCAACTCGGTGATCTCGCGAATGTCTGAGAACTGGTGTGTGGCGGTTGATACCGAGCCGATGGAGAGCGACATCAACGGTTCTTGACGCTCACCTTGATTGCTATCCGGCACAAGGATGTAACCGCGTTCACGGTCGATGAATGAGTAATGTTGGGTTACATCGGCATCAAACTTTTCGACCAATTTGGTTTTCAGTGCATCGACGTTGTTGGTATGGGTCACGAGTACGAAGTTATCGCGTCCGGGATGGCCGAGAAAATCATCCGGCGTGCCATATTCATCAACGACATCACCCATCATGAGCGCCATGAAACGCATGACCTCATCCGCAGCTACGAAACCATAAACCTCGCTGAAGGGGTCAAGCTGGTTGATCTTGAGGTCGATATACGTCCACTGCGACCCCTGACGCATGAGGTCACGCAGGTGATCTTCAATGAGGCGACCGGTTGCCAAGCCTGATTTCGAGTCGGTGTTGGTGGTGCGGTTGGCAGCAGCGATGGCATTTTGAACACGCAGTTTGAGTTCTTCAATGTCAAAGGGTTTGGTGATGTAATCATCAGCACCCAATTCGAGGCCAGCGATTTTGTCACTGCGCTCGTCTTTTTGGGTGAGGAAAATAATCGGAATGTGGCTGGTACGGCTGGTGGTACGCAGTTCGCGGCAAACATCATAACCATTCATATCTGGCAGCATAATGTCCAGAATGATGAGGTTGGGAAGCTGCTTGCGCGTCATTTGCAGGGCATCACCACCACGCGGTGCGATTTGCACCTCATACTGCTGCCCACCAAAATAGATGCGCAACATATTGGAAATATCAAAATCATCTTCAACGACTAAAATCCGGCCTTTACTCATACGTCCCCCGCGATTGCCTCAAGTAGGGTTATTGTAACAACTCTGTAACCATAATACTGGCGAATCACTCTCTTCGCCAGCGATATACCTACACTATACGCCAAAATGAGGTTAATGGATGGTTTAGATTATGAACAAGTTTCGGTGTCACAACGCTGCAGCCTCAATTCGTTCGAGGAACACGTTTTCAACAATTTGAAAATTCATTGGGATAGACCACGAACTTCAATTTTCTTATTCATGTTTGTTAAGATGCACCACTGATAAATGATGACAATGGGACATAAACCGATATCGCGCTACAAACAAATTCCGGGTAGAAATCTATGGCACATAACGGTGCACAATGTATTTTACTGGTTAAGTTAAAGGTTTCTGAATTATGTGTAAAGAATTGAGTTAGTGCGCACATGCGGATTATAGTTTAAGTATCGGTTAATTATGAAGATGCTGCGGTATTTAATAGGGAAATTGAAATGTTGATTAACTATAAGTCCGAAACTGAATTGATTAACCAATTTGTCGATGGACATCAATTACTACGCGATCTCATTGACCATCTACCTGATGGAATCTACATTAAGGATACCGAAAGTCGATTTGTAGTTGCGAACAGAACGGTTGCTCATTTGATGGGCATGGCAACACCTGATGAACTACTTGGCAAGACCGATTTCGAGTTCTTTTCGCCTGAACTGGCTTCAAAATATCATGAGGATGAACAAACCGTTATGCGAACCGGTTTGCCGCTTATTAGCCAAGAAGAACGTACATTTGATTCTCGGACGGGCGAAGCTGGGTGGCTTTTAACCAGTAAGGTTCCGTGGCGAGATCGACAGGGACAGATCGTTGGTATCATGGGCATTGGACGAAATATCACTGAACTCAAGCAAGCTCAAGAAGCTTTAGCAGAGGCACATCGTGAATTGGAATATCGTGTTCAAGACCGGACATTGGAATTAACGCATTCAAAGGCCAAACTGGAACGGATACTTGAAGATCTTCATTCAAACCTAACACATATTACTCAAATGATTCATCAAAGCGGACCGAAAACCGAACTGTTGATGTATGTTGAGCAAGCACAGAAACAGTTTGATCGTTTTAAGTAGCTTATCGGTCGGTTTTCAAAACGTTTTATTCTCACCATGCCACGACCTGAATGAGCTTGAGAAACAGGTTTCCGTCAGGATTTGCGCCGGGTGGTAATTGACGTTTGTTATCACCAAACCAATAGACGATGAGGTTGAGAGCCAACTGACCGCGTGAGTAGGGATAGGGTATTTGAAGGTCGCGTTCCTCGACATAGATCTGGTTGGGCTGCCAGCGGCTGGTTTCATGGGGTGCATTTTCGGGGGATACGAGGTTGGGAGCGCTGTCCCAATTGGTTTCCAGTTTGGTATCCCACAGCCCTAAACTGACGCTGTAGTCCAAATCGACCTGTTTATCGACTGACCACCAAATACGCACTTTGAAGGGCTGTCCTTCGCGCATAACCGGTGTGCCATTGTAAGGCTTATCGCCATCCATAATTTCGGCACCATGAAAGCGCATCCCATTGGGATAGAGGATGCCAACCGGATCAGGCGGGGCTTCGTAGAGACGGAAGAAACAACCGGGTGGGCCGACAAAACGTCCGGCGACGTAATTTTTGGTGAGGTCTTTGCCAACCTGCTGGCTGGCATCATCCAGCGAGGCGACATACCACAAACGGCGTGTGCCTTCAGGATGATCGACAAAGCGCAGACCTTGAGGGAAGTAAAGATGGGTGTAGTAATCCCATTCTTCGGGGAAACTACACGACAATTTGGTGCTGGTGTCGAGCATGAGGGCATCGTTGGCTTCGAGATGGTCACGCAGCCATTTGAGATCTTCGCCTAGCGGTGTGACGATGTAACCGAAGTTGTTCAAGCGGAAGGGGAAAAAGGCGAGAACGACAAAGGTTAGGGTGACGATTAAGCGTCCGATGTTGGGCAGTTTGGCAAGGGTGATCCCTAGAAAAATGGCGACACCAAAGACATACCACCAACCATAACGGGTGGGCGTGAAGAAGCCTAACTTCGGTTCGGCGACGTAGAGTATTAATGGAACAAGAAGTAGCCATCCGAGCCAGAAAATCACGTCGAGGGTTTGGGTGGAGAAGTGAATCCGGCGGTTGTCGGCTGAACGTGATTTACGCCAATAAGCAAAAATAATCGTTCCGAGCGCGACCAGCACCAATATATACCAGATGGGCGGGGCGCTGGTGAAGTAGCTGAAGAAGCTGAACCATGCTTGCGGCAGCGGAGGCAATTTGGATATACGGGCGACGGAACTGTGTTCCTGAACCTGAAGCAGTTTGTTAAAGATGAAATCGGGCGCGATGAACAGGACACCGAGGGCAGCAGGGAATAAGCCCGTCCAAATGCGCCAGCGGTAAATCACGAGCAAATATAATCCCAGCAGGGCAAGGGCGGGCATGATGGTGATGGTGCCGACATAAAGGAAGAAAAGGGTGAGTGCCAACGGAAGCGCACGTTTCCAATTCGGATGGTCGAAGTAGCGTAAGCTGAGCCATAGAAATAAAGGTAAGCAAATCTGAGCGATGACGTAGCTGCGGGCTTGAAGGCTGGTGAACTGGCTGACCGCAAAGGCGTAATAGGCGAGGGCGGCTATTAGTCCGGCGGTGTGTCCATGCTGGCGGCGTAGGGCGCGATACATGAAGACGACACCGGGCAAACAGATGAGCAAGGATAGGTAACGCAGGGCAAACGGGTCCATACCTGCGAGATTTTTCCATCCGTCGAGTAGAAGGAAATAGGTCGGGTTTTCGGTGGGGGAAGTCCACTGGATGATTTGCTGGGGCGTACCCATCGTTTGCCAGATCGACCAGATTTCATCGTTATCAAGGTGAAAATCGTTGATGCGGATGGCACGGCTGGCGGTGATGAGCAAGACGACGAGCGTGAGTATCCAAAGGTGGCGGGTTGAGAGACGGCGCATAGGGTTTGTGAGTTTAGGTTTCACATATGAGTGTGAGTAACCTTGATGTAAGACCAAGACGTTTTCGGAAACCCCTACCCTAACCCTCCCCCGTATACAGGGGAGGGAACCAATTCAAAGGCTGAGGAATTTTCGCGTACGTTACTTGAAACTACTTAGAACGATGCGTTCATTGTAGTTGAGGGTTCAGGTTTGGGGGTAGGGTGTAGGCGACCATGTTTTGCGATTGACTGAGGCGCGTTCGCGGACGGCGGTGATAGCCTGTGGACTGACTTCGGCTTCAAAGCTGCGAAATCCCGCGAGATTGAAACCATGTTTGGAGGCGATGCCACCGATTTCGTTGGCCTGATCTTCGGTGATGTCCTTGCCAATAGTGTAATCGGTGTAACGGGATTCGAGGGCAAGGGCCATCGTTTCGGCCATGCAAGCGTAGGCCATGCGAGGCGGGAAGCCGAAGTCGAAGTGAAAGTCTGGCTGACCGGGAACTTCGATCATGCCACCTTCGATGACAAGCACATCATCACGTTGGGCGGCGACCTGTCTGGAGACATCACGCGGGCGAGCGACATCACAGACGACCGAACCGGGTTTGAGATGCTGAGGGTAGATGACAGCATGAACGGCACTGGTGACGGTGAGGATGAGATCGGCCTGGTAGATGGCGTTCATATCGGTGCTGGCGGTGACTTGAGCGCCACGACCCTGACACTGTTCACGGATTTGTTCGAGGGCATCTTCACGGCGACCGACGAGGACAAGTTTGGCACAACTGCGAGCGAGCATGAGGGCGCAAGTCTTGCCGATGGCCCCAGTGGCTCCGACGACGGCGACGGTGGCATCTTTCATGGAAATATCCATGACGCGGGCGGCTTCGCGGATGGCTTCGACGGCCATGAGGATGGTGTAACTATCGCCGGTGGTGACGGGAAGTTGGAGGCGGTCAGCGATGGTTTGTCCGGCATCACCAACAACGGAGGTATAAGCGCCGAGGCCAAGCAGTTTGGCACCGAGTTCTTCGGCCATGTGACCACAGGCGACGATTTTTTTATAGGCGACTTCGACCGGAACACTCATCATGGTGGGCGGGGTGAAGGGGCAGGCAATGAGCCAGCCTTTGAGTTCGCGTCCGGTGGAGGCGGAGATAATCCCGTTGACTTCCGAGAGATAAACGGGCGGGAAGAAACGCGAGAAAAAGTTAATCTGCGGTTCGGTGAGAATCTTGCCGAGGAAGGGATATTTACGGGCGACATCCCGCTTGATTTGGATAGGGTGAATGATGAAGGCGAATGTATCCTGTTCCATGAACGACTCCCGGCGTGTGTTTGTTACGAAGCTCCTTAATTACTATACAACGGAAATTGAGAAGTCTTTAGCCAGTAGTCTTTAGTCTATAGAAAAGACAAATTGGATTTAATCACAGAGACACAGAGAAAAGAGATTATTACAGTTTGTTACAAATAATTCGGAAAATTCGTCGGATTCTTCAGATTCAGAAGTTATTTTCTCGAATGTTGCGAATCATTTCGACTAAAGGTTGAAAATATTGCAATTGTTAGAAAAATTGTCGGAAATGTCATCAGTGTCGGTGTGACATTTGGAACAAAAGTGACAATTTATTTAACCACAAAGACGCAAAGAGCACTAAGGAAAATGCAGAAGAATACAGGATTATTATAGAACAAAAAGGCTATGAAAGTCAAGTTCGAATTTGGTTTGAAAGTGGGGAGAAGATTTAAACGCAAAGGCGCAAGGACGCAGAGATTGCAGAGGGGGTGAGTGATGAAAATGGTTGGATGGTTGCGTCGCCGCAGGTTAAAACCATGCGGCTAGGTGAAAGACAAGTCCACTAAAGGGACTAAGGATATATTTTATTAAAATCCACTAATATTCGAAAGCTTTAAATAAGGTAGTTTTACGATTTTTTCACACCAATAGAATATTTTGAACATAAAATGTAATTACATAGAGTTTAGATAACCGAGTAATTAAGATGCTCACTGCAATTTCGACTTCAAATATACAAGTTATTGCTTGGGAAACATCGCGTAGTGAAGGACCCTTTTGTTGCCCTGAATGCCAATATCCAGTGGTATTAAAGGCTGGACAAAAGAAAATACATCATTTCGCCCATGCACCCGGCGCTAATTGCGAATTCGGTTCAGGTGAAACAGAAGAACATATGCGTATTAAGCGTGAATTATACGAGACTTTACTAAAAGCACAGGGATGTACCAATTGGGCAATGGAGCGACGGGTGTTCGATGGTGTGGTTAGACCTGATTTATCAGGCAGAGTCAATAATGTTCCACTTGTCATTGAAATACAACGCTCCAATACTACAGTTGAAACTGTTGCTCGGCGTTTTCAAGAATATAGCCAGCATAGGATTGCCATGTTATGGGTGCTGACGAAATCGCCAACAGAGGGAAGTTCGACACTGGCTGACTGGAAACAATATCTGAATTCGATCTATCAAGGGGTGCTTTATATCCATAAGGAAGGCTCACAAGTTGGAATAATAAAGTGTAATCACAATTCTTGGTCAGTAAGAACGTATGATACCAAAACAATAGGTATTGCAGATATTGCGAAGAACTTTACGCCTTTCAAAGTGGATACACTTCAAGAAAAAGAATTCTTGTTTGAGGGAGGTTGGATCTGGAATGCTTGGCAAGTAGGTGAAATGATGCTAGACGATGCTATCGAAAATATCAGAGACCAACAATTGCTTATTGAAGATATGGAGAAGAGAGGCGATGTCGATGGTTGCAATGACAAAATCGATGAACTCAAAAATTTTATTTCTACAATTCAATTGCCCGAAGCCCAAAAGCGACAATTGAAAGAATTTCTAAGAACTTTTGATAAAAATGTGAAGTCTACAAACGGAACGTGGTAGCGAACGCTCAAATGATTGCCGAGTTAGAGGCACGAGAAAGAGCAGAACGAGTGGAGTGGGCAAAGCTGGCACTTTTGAAATGGGAGTCCGAGAAAGCTGAACGCGAAGCACGATATATTAAGTATGCGGAAGAAGCCGCAGCTCAACATTTGGCGGTACAGGAAGCTAGAAAGCACATAATTGAAAAGCCATTGACTGTACTAGAAATTCAAGAAAAAGCAGATCGAGAATTATGGAAGGCGGAGATAGCTAGACGACGCAGAGAAATGGGACAAAATGTAGAAACTAATTTTACGAAGACTGGATACGAACCTGCTTATGATAAGGAATCTTGGAAGGCACGTCTAGCAGAGCAAGATGCATCAGCAGAAGCATGGGAAAAGCAAAAATTGGAACAAGCTAATGCTAGTAAGAACAACGACCAAAGCGAAGAGTCGTCAGAATAGCAAACTGCCTCAAGATATTGTATTCCTACATTTTAGGCTGACTATTTAGGTTTTAGCACGATAGGCCAGCAGACGGAGGGCGTTGCCGACCACGAGTAAGGTGCTGCCTTCGTGGAGGACAACCGCGAAGCCTAACTGCACTACACCTAAGACTGATGTGAGGATGAGGAAGGCAATCACACCGAGCGAGATGAACAGGTTTTGTTGGATAATCTGGCGGCTGGCGCGGCTGAGTCCAACGGCGAAGGGCAGCTTGGCGAGATCATCACTCATGAGGGCGACATCGGCGGTTTCGAGGGCCACAGCGGTTCCAGCACCGCCCATCGCGATGCCGACGGTGGCGGTGGCAAGGGCTGGCGCGTCATTGACTCCGTCACCGATCATAGCGATGGCGTGATATTTTTGCTCAAGCGCTTTGACGATTTTGAGTTTATCTTCGGGCATGAGTTCGGCTTGGACTTCGGTGAGGCCGACCTGTTTGGCGATGTTGTTGGCGACATCATCATTATCGCCGGTGAGCATGACCAGATGGTCGATGCCCAAGGCGCGTAAATCCGTCATGACCTTTTGAATATTAGGGCGGGCGGTATCCGCGAGGCCAAGGATGCCGAGTAATTTGCCGCCTTTGCTGACGATCATGGTGGAGCGTCCGGTACGTTCGAGTTCATCCAACTTATCGGTGAGGGATTTATCGGGCGAGAGGTTAGCGGTTTCGGTGAAAAGTTTCAGCGATCCGACCAAAACCGGTTGACCTTCGATGGTGCTGCGAACACCACGACCGGGGACGTTTTCGAGTCCTTCGGCTTTGGGCAGCGTTAATTTTTTGGCTTGAGCGGCGCGGACAACGGCTTGGGCTAAGGGATGATTGGACTGCTGCTCAACAGCACCGGCAACGCGTAAAAGTTCATCTGCCGATTGGTTGTCGAGCGGAATCACATCGGTGACATTGAAAGTGCCACTGGTGATGGTGCCGGTTTTGTCGAAGGCGATGGCTTTGAGACGACCGAGATTTTCCAGATGGACACCGCCTTTGATCAAGACACCGTTACGGGCGGCTTGGGCAATGCCAGCGAGGACGGCGGCGGGTGTGCCGATGGCAAGGGCGCAGGGTGAGGCCGCGACCAGCAAGAGCATAGCGCGGTAGAAACTGGCCTGTAAGGTTAAGAGATTGAGCAGCGGCGGCACGACAATCATCAGGACGACGGCGACGAAAATCAACGGGACGAAGCGGCTGGTGAAGCGATCCGCAAACTGTTGGGTGGGGCTTTGCTGGCTCTGGGCTTCGGCCACCAGATTCATGACGCGGGTGAGGGTGTTATCAGCGGCGACACGCGTCACCGCGATGTTGAGGGCGTTATCCTGATTGACGGTTCCGGCGAAGACCTCATCACCGGATGATTTGGTGACGGGCACGCTCTCGCCGGTGATGGGACTCTGGTCAACCGTGCTGCTGCCTTCGACCACTTTGCCATCCACAGGAATGCGATCACCGGGGCGCACCACAACCACATCATCGACTGCGAGGGTTTCAACAGGTTCTTCGACCAATTTGTCGTCGCGTTTGACCTGCGCGGTTTTGGGCATGAGCGCACCCAGTTCGCTGACGGCGTTACGGGCGCGATCCAAGGCGTAATGTTCACCTGCGTGACCGAGGCTAAAAAGAAATAAGAGGAAAGCGCCTTCTGACCACTGGCCTAAAATCGCGGCACCGGTGGCGGCAGCGAGCATCAAAATATCAGTGTCAAATTTGCGCTTGAGGAGGCCGGGTAAGGCTTCGGTGGCGACATCATAGCCACCAGCGACGTACGACAGAAGAAAGAATATTAAAGCGATAGAAGGCGACAAGTTGGCAAAGCGTTCACCTGCCGCGCCGATAGCCCAGAAAATTCCGGCCAGCGCGACCAAAATAAACGTCCAACGTTCCTGCATCCAATGAGGGAGGAATTTGGGGGCTGTGCCGTGATCGTGGTCATGCGTGTGACCGTGTTCATGTTCTTCGCCATGCTCGTGATCGTGCGGTTCCAATTTTTGCGGTTGGGGGATGAGTTTGACACCCAAGCCACGAAGGGTTTGTTCAATCGTATCACGCTGAAGAACGGTCGTGTCGTAGGCAACAAAAATGATACCAGCAGCGTAGTTGACGTTAGCGTGAATCATACCCTTGAGGCTGCGGATGCGGCGTTCGACACTGAGGGCACCATCGGCAGTTCGCATACGGGTGAAGGGTAGGTGTTCGTGACGGTATCGTTCGCTAATTTCCGCTCCGGCTTCTTGGGCAAGATGTTCGACGGTTGCCTGTGAAATCAGGTTCGGATTGTAGTGCAAGCAGAGATGGGTGCTGTCCTTGTCCTGAACGATATGGGCTTTCTCAATACCTTTTTCTTTCTCCAAACGCGTGGTCAGCATATTGACGCATTGGTCGGTTGCGTCCATGCCGGGAAGGACAATTGAGAGGTCGAGTTGGGTATCAGGAGTGGTCATTTGTTGTTCTCCACAGGCGTTTCTAATTGGGACATTGTATCAATATATGAACATTCATTCATGTGTTTTGGTAAAAAATATATACCCCTACCCTAACCCTCCCCCGTAAACGAGGGAGGGAATAATGCAGGAGCGATATTAAGAGAAATTTTATTCGTGTTCGACATGTAAGAGTCCTTGTTTGAAGAGGCCGCGCACATGGTCATCATCGAGGGCATAGTAAACATGGCGACCTTCTTTGCGGAAGCGCACGAGATTCAATTGGCGTAAGTGACGGAGCTGATGCGAGATGGCGGATTGACTCATGCCGAGGGTGGCTTCTAAAGTATGCACACAAACCTCGTTATCCATGAGCAGGGAAATCAAGCGCAGCCGATTTGGATCGCTGAGGGCTTTGAAAACCTCGGCTAAACGGTTAGCTGTGGGCGAGGTAATGAGATGCTCGTTGAGGACGGCGAGTTGTTGAGCGTCATCACCTACGCAAGCGTTTTGCAGTGTTGGGGCATTGAGCATCGTTAAACGCTATCCTGATATATGAACATGTATTCATATGTTATGCCGCTTAGGGAAAATTGTCAAGCGGAGTGAGGTGAGAGGCGTGTAAGAAATGGATGGCGGAACTGTCAGAGTTAGGATACGTGGGAGTATGATGGGGAAACCCCACCGCCAGCCCCTCCCCAAAGCATTTGGGAGGGGAGCAGAAGATCATAAGTATAGGGATGAGGTAATTAGCGAGGAGTTTAGAGGATGATGACATCCAATCCGGCACGACCGATTGTACCGCTGACCATTTTGACGGGGTTTTTGGGGGCGGGCAAGACGACGCTGCTCAACCATTTATTGCATTCGGATCACGGTTTGAAGATCGCGGTGCTGGTGAACGATTTTGGGGCGATCAACATCGACAGCCAGTTGATCACGGCGGTGGATGGCGACACGGTGAGTTTATCCAACGGGTGTATCTGCTGCACAATACGCGGCGATTTACTCAAGGCAACGACTGATTTACTGAACCGGACTGAAGCGCCGGAATATATTGTGGTGGAGACGAGCGGCGTGTCTGATCCGTTAGAAGTGGCGCTAACGTTCAACGTGCCGCAGTTGCAACATCGGGTGCGTGTCGATTCGATTATCACGGTGGTGGATGCGGAGAATGCGCGGAATTTGCAACAACGAGAGTATGAAATTTTATCCTTCGCGCAAATTGGCGTGGCGGATATTGTGGTTATCAACAAAATTGATCTGGTATCGGCGGAAGATAAGGCGCGACTTGAGGCGTGGATTCGCGATATTACGCCATCGGCACGAATTATAGAAGCGTCACATGGGACGGTGCCACCGGAATTCGTGTTCGGGGTGGGGGCTTATGACCCTGAACGATTGGCAGCGCGGCAGACACAGGATGTGCATGTGCATGGCAGCGGCGATGATCAGCATGAGCATTTTCACGAACATGCGGATCACAGCTTGGTATTCAATACGTGGAGTTGGACGACGGATCAACCACTGCTGTTGAAGTCGTTACGCAAGGCGATTGAGACGCTGCCAGTGACGATTTTCCGGGCGAAGGGGTTTGCTTATCTGGCGGATGTGCCGGAACGACGCGCGGTATTGCAAGTCGTTGGGCGGCGGGTGACATTGACGATGGGCGAGGTGTGGGGCGATCAAGTGCCGTTCACGCAAATTGTGGTGATTGGAACCCATGACGGTGTTGATGCGTCTATCTTGCAAGCGCACTTCGAAAAGACGTTGGTGGCGAATGCGCCGGTGTCTGCGCCGCAGAAAATTACGGGGGCGGTAGTTGAATGGCTGCGGAATAAGAAGTCGTAAGTTTTAAGCGGCAAGTTACAAGTCAAGACAAATGCAATTTTTACCACAGAGACACAAAGAACACAGAGATCAAGGCAGAGATATTTAACCGTAGAGACGCAGAGGGATTTTTAACACAGAGGCACAATGACTCAAAGTCACAGAGGATCGTGTGGAAGTGTAGTTGCGAGGGAATGAAAACTCCTTATAGTGGAAGTTATATCCGGCAAATGAATATGGGGGCAATTAAGATGAAGATGAAACGATTCTTGTGGGTGGCAGTGGTGGGTTTGCTGGTAGGGGTGATTGGCGGCGGATTGGTGAAGGCGCAGCCACCGATTGGGGATGTTAAGGCGGTTGCCAAAGGTGAGGCCAAGATTGGGGAAAATCTGGGCGGCTTTGACGAAGGCGGTGCGAATATCTGGACGTATAGCGGTACGGCTGGTGAGGTACTGACGTTACAGGCCATCGCTGAAAATCCCGCTAACAACACTGATGAAGCGACACGCCACAAAGAACGGCTGCTGGATACGGTGCTGGTGGTTTATGACCCCACAAATCAGGTGATTGCCTACAACGATGATATTGTGGATGCCGTGCTGACGAATTCGTTCCTGCGTTCTGTGACCCTGACAACCGACGGGACATACCGCATCAAGGTGACGAACTGGTATGTGGAGAGCGGTAATGAGACCGGTGGACATTTTGAACTGGTGTTGGGATCCCATAAGATTCCGCCGAAGGATGTGAAGCCGGCCACGAAAATCCTTGGTAAGCTGGAAACGGCAACCGATGTGATGGACAACGTGGATACGATTATCAAGGATTTTGATACGCATACAGTGATGCTAATTAATCCCTCGTACTGCACCATCAGCGGCGCGACCTTTGGTGATTTGAAGTTTGACCTGAAGCCCTACAGTGGCATCTTGGTACAGGTGCCGGTGGGCAGCTATCACTTGAAGAGCAAAGGCGATGACTGCGATCTCGATTTAACGACGGACGAGATCGATGTGCCTGAGGCGACAGTAGTGATGGTCGTGCCGATTGATCGCGATGGAACGCGCCCTGACAACGCGATACCGTTCCCGACGGATAAGGAGGCGCTGGCGAATTCGTAAGTTGACATTTGAAGCGATTTCATTGATTGAGGCTACAGCCATATGGGAGCAAACATCCCCGACTCACATCGCGATTTATTGGATGGCGCGATTATTGCCGCGTTGGCAACCTTGATGCCTGATGGTCAGATACAGGTTACGCCTGTTTGGTGCAATTATGATGGCGCATACGTTATTGTGAACGCAACCGCAGACCGTCAGAAGCACAAAAATATGGTGGAGCGTCCTCATGTGACGCTGATGATGGTTGATCCACAAAACCCGTTTCGCTATTTGGAAATACGAGGTGTCGTCGAGGTGATTACGGCGGAAGGTGGGGGCGAGTCGATGAACGAACTCTCACTTTTATATACGGGTAAACCGAAGCGCTATGGGATTGAAGCACCGCCACGCGAAGTTTCGGAGCGACTGGTATATAAAATCAAACCGCTGCACGTAAACTTCAGCGGATAAAACCTCACCCCTAGCCCCACGTTGGCTGCCTTGCGGCAAGCTCAGTCCGCCAACAGCCAATGCTTTGGAGAGAGGGGAATAAAGCAGGGTGCATATTCATATCAAACTGTTAAAAATGACGTGACTAGGTTTTGCGGCGAACACCGAAAACATCACGGTTGCCAGAGACCATGATGAGCGCGCGTCGCCAGCTATCGGCTTCTTGACCAACAACTTCATCGGCGTGGTTGACATCATATTTTTTAGCCAGCATATCGAGTTCGGCTTTGAGGTCACGCCATTTGGGGATTTGCAGTTTGAGGAGCAAATCCGTGTGGGCGGTATCCGGCGCGGCGCGTAAGACCTGACGGAAGTGCGGCAGACACAGACCCTCGGAAGCGGCATAAGCATCGTGCATACGCTGGTCGTTGATATATTCGGCAATCGAATTGGTGTGCTGTGATTCAGCTCGTTCGAGTGCCTGACAGGCCATGCACTGTTCAGTGGGTTCGAGGCGGTTGGCAAGTGTGCTGCCGGTTGATCCCCGCAAGCGTCCAAAAGCCGAGGCAGCACGATTGGGTTCGGCAACCGTTTTGAGTAGTTCATCCATGACGGCGGCGTGGAGGATGGTGATACCGAGGACGCTGGCACCGAACTCGACTAAGTGACCGCTGTGGGTGGCGCACAAGCCGCGCGAACCGCGAATATCAGCATGGGTTTCGGGGGTATTGACGTACTCATACAGGTGCGAGTCAAGGAAACGATTCACATCCCGCTGGACGAGGTTGCAGACAACGCAACCGGACGCAGGAAATGTTTCGATCAGGTTATGGAAATTCATGGGCAGAGCGGTCATCAGTGTGCCTTAGAAATTAGGGTTTGCCAGCGGCAAACCCCTACAATGGGTGCGATAAAAATTACCCGATTCAGGGCGTGCTTTCGGGTGTGGCCTCAGCCGTCGATTCGGTGGTGGAGTCGGGCGCAGGTGTGCCCGTGAGCTGTGCGCTTAGGCCAAAGGTCGCCGGAATGTCGGTCGAATCGTTGATGGCAGAAATTGCCAGCAGCAGTGTGTCGTTGGCGTTCAAGGTAAACGGCCATGTACCACTTGTGGCGGTGTCAGTGGGGCCGATCAGACGCTGGACGCGACTGGTGGCGGGTGCATTGCCGATAATCTGCGCGTATTGGACGATGTAGCGCTGCGGTACGACATTATCAATTTGCTGCCAGCCGTTGAGTGTCCAACCTTGAATACCGGACTCGGCATCATCCTTGAAGCCAATTTCGGGAATGGTGATGTTGTCAATGGCGATGCCTTTATCGGGCGTGTCATTGGCACTGACATAATCAAATCGCACAATGATTTGTTTGCCCGCGTAGGCGCTGAGATTAACCGACTGCTGTGTCCAGATG
>JACDGI010000811.1 GCA_013821665.1 Anaerolineae bacterium | reverse complement strand
CATAGCAACCGTTCCCTCGGCATGGACGGCACGATCATATGCCGGGAAGCGCGAATCGGGTCGCTGTGCGTCATGCGTCGGCAGCGGATAAATCCCGCCCTCGGTGCCAAAAACCGGTAACGGCCCCGCCCCGAACCACTCCTGCAAGCGTTGGTTAAAAGCTACGCCCATCGCCGTGATGCCGTTGGGATCGCCATAGGGTGTGCTGCCCGTGTTGCCGAAAGCCGTCCGACCGGGGTCGAAACTCTGGGTATAAGGATCATACGGATATTCGAAGTGCCAGCCCTCTTCCAGCGCATTGTAGTTCGCCGGATCACGCGGCACACTCGGCTGCCCCGGCTGCTCCTGATACCAGTGGTTGAGCGCATACGGATGCGTCGCCCACCACAAGCCGTTATCGATGATTTTGGCGAACCTTTCCCGCTGGTGGTCACGCATGTAGCCGAGCAAGGCATCCATCCATTGGATCGCACCACTCACGCCGCTGGTTTCGCCCAACGAGAAAAAGCCGGGGTAGCCGCCCTGATTCAACATGAACTCGGCAAACATCAACCAGCTTTCGCACAGCGGCTTGATGACCTCATCGAAGTTGCGGTAGTCGATGCGGCTTTTCATGCTCTCCGGCCATTCGGGGTCAGCAAAGTTCGGCTCGTTGAAGAACTCGAACCATTTGACACCCGCGCCGAGGTAGTGACCCCACTGGTTGCGGATCGAATCATCCGGCGGGTTTGCTCCCGGCGAAGAGCGATAAATCCGCACCACCGGTGTGATGTTCTGGGTAAGCATCCACGCGCAGTCGTTGGCGAATTCCTCACCGCCCGTTACCAGTTTATACCAACCGAGATGTAAACTCGTCAGGCGGTCATGGTTAATCGGCTTGTAAGCGCCTTCGTTGTGCATACCACGCGGGTTGCCCGACCATTGATATTGACTGAGTTGCAAAGGTTTGACCTCATGACATTAAAAACGACAGGGCGAACCATTTGGCTCGCCCCATCATTATAAGTCATATGCGTTTGTCGTACCGAGCGTGTCTTAGACGACAGGTGTAGGCTTGTCGTCTTCGGCCAGTGCTTCGTCAATCTGCTGTTGTAGACGGTCGCTGTTCTTATACTTGCCGTTCGAATAAAAGTCATCCATCTTGCGTTTGCCAGCATAGGCCTGTGTAAAGCGGTTCTTCTTGTTTCCAAACAACATAAACGCGCCAATCGCCACCAGCACCAGAGGCAGTGCCAGATTACCGAAGATGCCACCATGTTCGAAAACGATCAGCTCAAAGAAGATCGCGCCGACGATAAAACCAATCGCGCCAATCCGCATCAAAATGCTGGATGCCTTCTGCTCATCCGAACTGCCCGTGCGCTGTGCCATAAAACGTAAGGCCAACCCGACGAACAATGGGTACAGCGTCCAAGCATAAGCCCAGCTTTCCCAATGTCCGGTGATATTCTGGTAAAACAGGATCAAACCCGTTCCAGTTATTACGGTTCCCGGCACGGCCAATCCAGAGATTTTCCGATCACCCGTATAGGCGAAGTACAGAAACACCAAACCCGGCACCGCGACAAACAACGGCCAGAATGTACTAAACATCCCACCGAAGCCCGTCAACTGACCAAGGAACACCAACACACCGATGCCAATTAAACCAAGTGCCAATACTGGACGACCTTCACGACGTTCTGCTGTCATCATCATTTTCTCCATCTTATTGCGGACGTATTGCACATTAATACGCAGCTCATGAAGAAAGGTTGCACCACCAAATCGTTACTGATAAATCCATGCCTGCGCGGTCGTCTGAATGTTGGCATCATAGCCACCTGTGATCAGCACATGGCCGTCCGGTAAGGTTGTGGCCGTCGAGAAATAGCGGTCGCTGTCCATGTCACCATTAGCCACCGCGAAGGTGCCATCCGTCACGCGATAAATCTCCACGCGTTTACTCCCCGCAATCACCACATCGCCATCCGGCATGAGGGCTACAGCCGTATCAAATTTGAAGTGCGGATCAACCATATTGCCAATCGGCTTAAACAAACCGGTTGCCGGATCATAGATTTCCGCGCTCCGTCGTTGGCCTTCCCAATCGCGTTCATCCGCGCCACCCATAATCAAAACACGGCCATCATTCAAGCGAACAGCCGCTTGCTTATGACGCTTAATAGTCATCCAATTGGCTGTAGGCGTGAACGTACCCGCTGTTGGATCATAGATTTCGGCGTTCGCCAAGACCTGACGCTGCTTATCCAGACCGCCCACGATCAAGACTTTGCCATCATCCAGTAAGGTCGCGGTATGCATACTGCGCGGCGTTTTCATCTCACCTGTAACTGTGAATGTCGCTGTCGCAGGGTCATAAATTTCGGCACTCGCGCCCCCTTTTAAGCCGATACCGGTGATCAGCACCCGACTATCAGCCAGTAAGGTCGCACTAAAGGCATCGCGCGCCGTATGCAGCGAACCCACAGCCGTGAAGGTGTTCGCCACAGGATCATAGACTTCCGCGCTCAGCATTTTGTCCTGATAATCACCGCCAACCAGCAAGACCTTGCCGTCCTTCAACAGCGTCGCCGTATGACCGGCACGAGCAGTCGCCATATCACCAATCGCGCTGAAAGAACTGGTTGCAGGATCATAGAGTTCGGCGGACTTCAAAAACACACCCTCAGCCGCGATGCCCCCTGCGATTAAGACCTTGCCGTTATTGAGGAGCGTCGCTGATTGAACCGCACGGGCAGTCATCATGGGTGCGGTACTTTTTAGTTGTCCAAACAGCGTTACCGGTTCGGGTGTGAGCGGCACAGGTGTGCAATCTTGGTGCATCCAATAGCCGTTATATACCTGCGTAAAGGCTTTTTCCTGTTCCTCTGGTGTACGGTTCGAAAATTGGTCGGAGCCAGTACCTGTCAACAAAATGTAAGGCGCAACAGCCTCATTTTCAGCCCACACCGCCATCACATATTGACCCGCCTGAGGAATATTGACCCAGAAGGTCGGATAGACATAAGTCGGAATGCCCATCACATCCGTGTTTCGATAGAGGATTGAGTCTTTGCCCTTATCACTGCTGCTGTGGACGACTGCGCCCATCCCCTGTGGTAGATCGAACGGCAGCTTCATGGTTGGACTCGGCAAGCCGGGGCCAATCAACGCCATTTGCAAATTGACTGATGCAAAATGATTAGCACAAACCGGCACCGACGCACTGAACGTCCATTTTTCAACGGGTTTATCAAACGTCAGCGCAAACGCATCCACGTCACCTGCCGGATCAAGCCGACCTAAATGACCGACCATTGCCGCGCTGCTCCACACCGGCTCTGGATGCGGCACATCGCCCCAATCGTGCGCCAGATCTTCCACATAAGGATCAAATTTGGCCTGTACCACACTGGTCAAGCTCAAACAACCTAAAACGACTGCTATTAAAAAACGCCACTGCTTCATATTTCTATT
>JACDGI010000810.1 GCA_013821665.1 Anaerolineae bacterium | reverse complement strand
CGAGCGGGGCTTCGGGCACGGTCAGGCGGACATCCGAACCGGGCGACCAGCGTCCGTTAGAGTAGACGTCGAGGACACGCGAACGCCAATAATAACGTCGCCCCTGCGGAACCTGTACCAGAAAGACGGTTTGATCACCAAGCTTAATGGCACCACCGAGTTGAAGGGAGTCGCCACCATAATAATCGCTGGTGGTTGGCCCCTGAGTCTCAGCGCTGGAAAAGAGCCGATTCCAAATTTCGCTCAACTGAGTCAGCGGTTCAGACTGCATAAATTCGCGGAAGCTGTTGAGGCGCTCTTGAAGGTCGTTGACTTGGATAGAACCCGCAATCAGCAAGGCGATGAGGGCTAAGGTTGCGCCAACGCGTAAGAACTGCTGACGTAAGGCACGGGGCACACGGATGCCAGTGGTATACCATTCCCATGCGCGGGTATCCAGATTGGAACGGGCGACCAATAACAGCGATAAGAAAATGAAAATGATGAGGTAAGGATCAAGGTTGGCTTGTCCGCTGTAGTAGAGGCTGTTGGTGACGAGTATCAAGCCGGGGGGCAGGATGACACGCCAGATGCGATCTACACGGAAGAGATGCCACGCGATATTATAGCCGAGGAACCAGAAGAGCATGCCAACCAGCATGGTAAAGACGAGATCGTCTTGATTCAAACCTCCACTAAAGGCGGCTACTCCCCATTGGAAGATGCGCGTGAGGACGCTGCCGAAGCCTTCAACCAGACCACCGGGTTCATTAATCGAGGCGACGAGGAAGATGATCGCCACGCCGTAAATGCCGCTCATGATGAGGGCGAGTAGTTCATTATATTGGCTGCGCGCCAGCAAAAATCCAAAGCTTAAGCTGAGAAATGTCACCGGAATAATGGTGCGGAGATCCAAAGGCCAGCCCGCCGCTGAGAGTGCCAGTACGGGCATAAAAAGCAGCACGAAGGCGATGATGAGCGTGAGCCAGTCACCGGGCGCGAAAAGGGTGCGCCATGTTTGAGTCACTTGCCGTTGCAAGCGGGGTAGGGAAAAGCGTCGATTCGGGATACTTGTCATAGTTACCTGATGTAATGGGGCGGCGTGAGCATCCCCGGACACTACAGCCCATTGTACGGATAACGTTGGGTGCTGGCAACTGACGCTTACCCTCCTGAGGGAGCGTTACCCATCAACCATTAACTTTCGATGACTGGAATTCATGAGCGGCAGAGGTTTGAAGAGGCGCATCTTAGCGTTGGTTGGTTTAATGCAACACGGCTACAAATGCGCCTTTTCCAAGCGACATGTGACACGAGATCAGGCGGACATAATGGGTAAGTTTTCACAATCGCCGGTTGTGATGACAAGATCACTACGCACCCATCCGCCGTTGATTAGATGGTACCAAGTGAAGCTGTCTGTGCCTTGCGCTTGTCCATCGGCGCTGGTGCTGCTGCCTCCTGATAAGCTACCGGCAAGCGCGAAATTCGTGCCGGGGCCGCTGCGCTGGTTGATGTTGGCGCTGCTTGTAATGGAACAGCTACTACTGCCCGATGTGGACTCGGTGACGGTTGGGTTCGCATCAGACGGCGCTGGCACAGTCGCAACGGTTGTGGTCTGGGCGGCAGTGGCGGGTGTCGCAGCATCAATCGAAAGGGGTTCGGTGCCTTCGGCCAAGGTGAAGGTGTAGGGTTGGCCGTTTCTTTTCGGGTCGTCGTCGATGCGGAGAATAAATGGTGCCTTGTGTTTTGAAAGATCAAAGGTATCGAAACCATCCTCCCACGGGTTGGCATTAACACCAACGAAGCGCTCATCATCAGCACCAATAATGACATATTGATCCGAAGATTGATTCCAATTTAAAGTTATCGTTGCGGTAGGATCGACATCGAGACGGTAGTAATCAAGCACATTGTCGTTCACCTGTGGATGAACACCCTGAACGCGCTGACCGGGCGCAAGCGTGCCGATCTCGTGGCGTTCCAAAGTATCACCCGCGTCTAACTGGATATTATAGTGTCCGTCTATTGATGGGTCGACGGGAGGCAAAAAATAAAGTTGATAAGGCGGTGGGCCGTCTAATTTATAGACAGCAACGGAACCTAAACCTTGACTACCAATTTCATAGTCAACAAAAATGGTTGCCCAGACTTCGTGATGTTTGCCATCTCTCAATTTAGGGTAAACACTATTACTTCCCATCTCATAGCGCAGGGTAATCATCTGGTTTTGCTGGGCATCGACACCATAATAAAGTGGGAGGTTGAATGCAACTTTGCCCTTCGCGGGTTCAGCTTGCTTGAGGATTCCGGCATCTGTACCAGTGGTGTTGCCTGCCTCCAACTGTATCCGATAATTGATATGACGTTCGGAATCGGTCGTGGGATCTAATCTCGGCAGTTCGATCCTATAAGGCGCATCCCCTTTAATGGTATAGGTGCTGGCAATGTTACCGATGAAATCCGGCTCAATTCGGGTGCCGTTTGCATCGCGAACAATGGGTAAATTGAGTTCAATGATCGCCTCATCAACTGTGGGGCCGTAGACCTTTTCAACTGTCATGGTAAAGGTATCGCCCGCCTGAACATTAAGCGGGTGTACCGGTAATGCGTCTAAGGCGTTCTGTCGTCCATCCACCGTCGCGCCGATACTGAGTGCAGGTTGTTCGCTGCGCGTAATCTTGTCACCTTCTGATAGGGTTAATTGCTTGGCGCTTGCAAACGGCATGAGCGCTTTGATGTGATAGGGTGCTGTTCCGTCTAATACGTAGACTTGAACACTCCATGCAGGATTGTCAAGCAGGCCAACCTGCCGCACGGCCAGACCTTCAGCATTAAATATGTCGGCTTCTACGACCAACGGTTGATAATAAGCCCCATCATTCTCCCAGCGCAGGGTAATTTTTTGTCCGGCCTGCGCATCGAGAAGGTAATCGACGATTTGGTTATCATCAGGGGTGCGCGGACTGCCAAGTAGGTTTACTGAGTCGCCTATCTTTAGAGTTTCAGCAGGCTGGGGTGTCTGTGCAAACAGGTTCGCAGGGGATAGCAAGGCAAGACATAAGGCTAGAACAATGCCAAAAAGAGGGATAAATCGTTTCATCGGTTCTCCTAAGTAAAAATATTCAAATTTATAGTGAAAGGGGATGATATTGAATTCATTTATTATAGAGTTATTTGGGAAATGTACAACCGATGTTCGGATAAATATCGACGTACGGTGGGATGGGTGGTTATTGAGGTTGATAGGGAGAGCGGCTATTGTTGAGGGATTATTTTGCTGTTGTTGAAAGTTATCAATACGCATGATGCCACCTGTTGAGATTATCGAGTCTGCGCCGGAGAAATCGGTTTTGGCGACGGGGATGATGGCGCGAGTGCCGCCGTGGTCGCTGGTGGTGTTCGGCATTATCGCGGTTCAGATCGGGGCGGCGTTTGCAAAGAGTTTATTTGATGCCAGTGGCACGGCGGGGGTAGTGT
>JACDGI010000809.1 GCA_013821665.1 Anaerolineae bacterium | reverse complement strand
TGTGAGCTGCCGGTTGTCGCCACCAAGTAGGTGAGTTCAAATGCGGCAAAGGTTCGAACCAGTGCCAAGACACCGGCGGCGAGTAGGCCGGGAATAATTAACGGCAGTACGACCCGCCGAAAAGTTTGAAAGCGCCCAACCCCCAACATACGGCTGGCGGATTCCAGAGAAGGATCAACTTGCTCAATAAACGGCGTAAGAATGAAAATGACAAAGGGAGTAACCGGTACTAAATTGGCGATCACGATACCGGCCAAAGACCCGCCTAATCCCAATCGGATCACCATTGCTGCCAGCGGGATACCATAAACCAGTGGCGGTATCAGCATCGGCAGCAGCACCAATCCATAGAATAGACCCTTAAATCGGAACTGCTTGCGTGCAAGGAGATAAGCTGCGGGAAAGGCAATCAGCAGAGCAATAACAGTGGTTACAATGGCAACAAAGAAGGTATTCACCAACAACTGGGTCATATTATGATCGGCAGCTAAATCGGGATACCAATGGGTTGTGAAGGCAGGCGGTAGCAGTGTCTTGAACCAACTTTGAGCAAAAGAATCAATGACAACCGTACTGACCATAGCGATTATGTTCAGAATGAAAAAGCCAATCGCCCCATAAAATAAGACTGTACCGATCACATTACCAATGCTACTAAGAGACCATCGGCTGACAGCAGGTTTCGAATACGTTTTCGTAGTGGTTACCATCCTCATGACCCCTTTCCGCCGCCTAGTACGCTCACCTTTGCGGTACGGCTCCGCAGCCATAAGACCGAGGCGACAACCAAAAATTCAATAGCTCCCATAATAAACGCGATTGCTGTACCGAGAGGAGGATTATTTTGTTCGTAGGCAGCTCGGAACGCGATAATGGATAAAACTTTGGTCTGGTTTTCAGGTCGTCCGACCAAAACAGCCGTTGGGAAAACAGTAAAGTTAGCGACGAAATTTAGACAGAACGCGATGGCAACACCCGGCAGTACCAGAGGCCAAATGACTCTCCAGAACGTTCGCCATGCGCCAACACCGAGCATACGACTGGCTCGCTCAAGGTCGGGGCTGATACCCGACATATAGCCGAGAATCATCAGAAACACGAACGGGAAATTCTGAATGAATAAAGCGATCTCGACACCCGCCCAGTTGTGTACCAGTGCCAGTGGATCTTTAATTAATCCCATCGCTTGCAAACCTTGGTTAAACCAACCCTGACGACCAAAATACATAAGCATGGATTGAGCGACCATCACGTTTCCCAATGTCAGAGGCAGGATGAGCAGAGTCGTAATGAAGCGCTCAAAACGGATTCCCCTCCGCATATAATAGGCAAGCGGGATGCTAATAATGATCGAGAATAACGTGACAGGCAGCGCGACTTGAAACGTGATCCAAATTGAGTCATTCTGTGACGGATCATTAAAGAATTGAAGATAATTACTTAGCGTGAAGCCGCCCACGCCCTTCAAGTTAGTATGCAGGCTGAGGTTTAAACCAAAAAGAAACGGAAGGATAAACACGGCCACCACGAATATCAGAGCAGGTAAAGCGAGCAAAATGACTTCCCAATTTATTCGCCTTCCTTGTTGTTTCGGACCTAAAAGGTTTAACATTTGGGATACTCCTTATCTGATCGAGGCTTCACGCAGTTTGGCACGGGGTCGTGTGATAGGGTGAGCAGCATCTACAGGAAAAAGCAGCAATCTATTGGGACGAATACCGAACCGCAGAGGCTGTTCAAGATCAGTTGGAGTTTGGCTGCTTACCAGGAGTTGTAATGTCTCAGCCCCTTCCAATCGCACTAAAATTTCAAAAGACTTACCCACATAATCGACCAAATGAACCGTACCTGACATGTGGTTCATTGTCGGCAACGGGTCAGCAAGGAGATCATCAGGCCGTGCAACTGCCACTACATGATCGCCTTCCTTCCAATCAACACTCCCCACAAAGTTTGAACTAGCACGCAGCATAACACCTGTATCGGTCTTAACCATCCACTCGCTGCTGTCACGTCCGGCAATCTGTACCGGAATGCGGTTCGAATACCCCATAAAATCGGCAACATATGAACTATTGGGACAATTGTAAATTTCTTGCGGCGTACCCACTTGCTCGATATGCCCGGTTCGCATTACGACGACCACATCAGATAATGACATCGCTTCTGATTGATCGTGCGTAACATAAATGGTCGTCAACCCAAGTTGTTGGTGCAGTGCCTTAATTTCAATACGCATCTCATTGCGGAGTTTCGTATCCAGATTCGAAAGGGGTTCATCTAAAAGGAGTAAATGCGGTTCCAGCGCGATGGTACGAGCAATTGCCAAGCGCTGTTGTTGCCCACCACTCAGTTGAGCAGGGAAGCGATGCCCGAAATCTTCAAGATCAAGATGCACAAGGTCAAGCGCCCAACGAACACGTTGCTCAATAGCCGCTTTGGACATCCGACGATTTTCTAAGCCATAGCTTACATTTTTGAAAACCGTCAGATGTGGAAACAAAGCGTAATTTTGAAAAACCATACCGAAGCCGCGTTTTTCTGCGGGGATATGGTGAATAGGCTTGCCGTCAAGGATGATGCTTCCATCTGTTAAGTCTAACAAGCCAGCAACACAGTTAAGAGCCGTTGTTTTCCCACAGCCACTTGGGCCTAACAAAGAAACAAAGGCTCCACCAGTTATTTCTAAATTGAAATCATATAAGGCTTGTGTCGTACCAAATGAGCGCGTGAGACCCTGTAACACTAATTTACTAATCTTTTCCATCAATAATCCTCGACAACTATAAGTAGGATTTTTGTTGGGTGGATGCCTCAGGGTGTAGATGAATAGGCGTTCGATCTATCCCGGAGACATCCATTACTTAGCTACCTATCTAACCATAGGCAATTTATGGTGCTGTCGTCGGTGTGGGTACTGCTGTTGGCGGTATCTTGATCTTGTTGCCACCAATTTGCTCATCCCACATGGCGAATGCTTTAACGAGATTATCTGCCGCTAAGGGCAGCACAACCGGTGTATTGGCAGCCATGTCGTCATATTCAGGACGGCCAAAATCTTTAATCGCTTGTTGACTCTCTTCGGGAGCCATCGATCTATCGACATCTTTTACAGCCGGCCCCGGATAGAAATAACCCTTATCGTAGGCAATCGCTTGCTGATCGGGCTTGAGCATCCAAGCCATCAGATCAAGGACAACTGCCAAGTGATCATTATCCAAGCCTTTTGGAACCACCATAAATTGGGCATCAGCGACAAATGATGTGCCTTCAAGCTGAACGGTTTGATAATCGGGAGGCATATTACCGAGTACACGGGGGTTTATGTCCCAACCCATCGTGCTGACCATCATTGCGCGTGTACCGTTCGCCAGCTCCGCCACAACATCACCTGTCCGAGAAGGATAATATTCGATATATGGGTCAATATCCTTCAAAAATGCCCATGTCTTTTCCCAACCA
>JACDGI010000808.1 GCA_013821665.1 Anaerolineae bacterium | reverse complement strand
ATCATATTGGCGGCGATAGTTGCGGATATTGGAGGCACGTTGGAGTCGTCACTGCGGCCTGAGACCCGTCAACTGTTATATGGGATAGGGCAGGGCGATAGTTGGTTGGAGTATATACGGCGGCTGGTCGAAAGCGGCCTATCAGACGATAGGGAATAAGTGTTTGTATTGTTGAAACAAATCCATTTTTGGGAAGGCGTTTTTACGTCAAGGAGCAATCGCATGGCGGAACATAAGCTTGGTCAGGCGGATACACTGTTACAGGAAGGCCAAATGCGTCGGTTTGATCTGGAAGACAAACCGGTATTGTTGGCGCGGGTTAACGGACAATATTATGCCACCAGCGATAAATGCACCCACTACGGCGGCCCACTACATGAAGGGGCGCTGCGCGGATACACCGTTATGTGTCCTTGGCATCACGCTTGCTTCAACGTCCGCAGCGGGGAACGCGTGGAACCGCCTGCCTTGAATGATCTGCCTCATTATCCGCTGCGTATCGACAATGGCAGCGTCATCGTAACCCTTCCGCACGATAACGAGACCAATCCGCAGGGTAAGGCCGATCCGGCTGTGAAGGAGACCATCGTGATCGTCGGAGGAGGTGCGGCGGGTAACGCGGCAGCCGAAACCCTACGCCGCGAGAAATTTGCGGGCAAAATCATCATGCTCAGCGCTGTCGCTGATCTGCCGATAGACCGTCCCAATCTCTCCAAAGATTATCTGGATGGACATGCCAAACCCGAATGGATGCCTTTACGCAGTGAGAAATGGTATGCCGAGCGTGACATTGAACTGCGCCTCAATACGCGTGTAACGGGTATCGATTTTACCGCTCATACCGTGAGTACGGCGCAGGGCGATTCCCTACATTATGGCAAACTGCTGCTGGCAACCGGTGCCGTAGCCCGCCAATTGCGAAATACCCCCGGTGCGGATTTGAGCGGCATTTATACGCTGCGAAGCCTCGCAGATGCCGATGCCATCATTCAAGCGGTGCAGCAGGGCAAACGCGGCGTGGTCATCGGGTCGAGTTTCATTGGTTTGGAAGTGACGGCTGCGCTGGCTGGCGGACGTGGTGCGTCCATCAGTGTGGTTGCGCCGGAAACTGTGCCCTTCGAACACACCTTGGGTGAGGAGATTGGCCGCATGTTCCAGCGTGAACACGAAGCCAACGGCGTTCAATTCCATTTAGGCGACGGCGTGACAGGCTTTACAGGCGTGAACCGTGCGGTCGCCAAGGTGCAGCTAAAGAGCGGTAAAACCTTGGACGCGGATTTCGTCGTCGTCGGCATCGGTGTCGTACCGGCTACCGATTTCCTGAATGCTTCCAGCCTCAATGTGGACGAAAAAGATCACTCGGTGCGGGTGAATAGTCATCTGCAATCCAGCCAACCGGACGTATTTGCAGCGGGTGACATCGCGCGTTGGGGCGAGGGCGGCGGTACACGCATTGAACACTGGCGGCTGGCCGAACAGCACGGCATTATCGCGGCATACAATATGCTGGGTTCGGGCGACGACATGGATGCTCATGTACCATTTTTCTGGACAACCCAATGGCATATCACGCTGAACTATGTGGGACATGCTGCCCAATGGGACGAAATAATCTATCGCGGTTCACCGGAGGCCAAAAAGTTTATTGCCTTCTATGTCAAAGAGGGTCAGCTTCTCGCGGCGGCGGGATGCGGTCACGATCAAGAATTGGATGCATTGGAGTTTATTTTGCAGGCCAAGCTGCCGTTGAGTGTTGGGCAAATGCGGGACTCTGATTTTTCACTGGTGGAATATGCAGCTAAATAAAGGGATGGCGATGACGAATATTCACCACAACGACCTTTCATCCGCTACTGATCTGGAATTGCTGGAGGATAGACTGCACGCGCCGCAGTTTCTTGAGCGCTTCGAATTGGATTATCCGCCGGTAGACCACCCGCGTATCGAATCAGCCATCAGAGATGTGTTAATTGGCGTGGGTGAAGATGTCGAGCGTGAGGGACTCATTGACACGCCTCGACGTGTGGCGCGAGCCTATGACGAACTGCTGTCGGGCTATCGAACCGATCCGGTGGCGCTGCTCAACAACGCGCTGTTCGATGTGGACTATAGCGATATGGTGGTGGTTGCCAACATCGAGTTTTCCAGCCTATGTGAACATCATTTGCTGCCATTTATAGGACATGTCCATGTCGCTTATATTCCCAGTAACAAAGTAGTTGGCTTATCTAAAATTCCACGTATTGTTGATCTGTTCGCTCGTCGCTTTCAGATTCAAGAACGCCTGACACGTCAAATCGCCAATTTCATTGATGAGGTCTTGGAACCTGAAGGCGTGGCAGTTGTCGTTGAAGGTCAACATATGTGCTCAATGATGCGCGGTGTGAAAAAACACGACTCCAGCATGACCACCAGCACCATGTTGGGCGTGTTTCACGACAATGCAACCACCCGTCAGGAATTTTTGCAGCACATCCAGCGTCCTGCATGAAGGTTTGTAACGCTATGGCTCGATTTAGACAAAGAGCTTAAAAGTATTCAGCCGATTGTGTTTCAATATATGAGATAAACAAATTTGCTTTGTCGTGATCCGAATTCAAAAATGGGGCAGATACCCATAAGGCCAGCATTAGGAACCTGCCTCCAGAATAATCAACTCGATATAGAAACCAGTGTTTCACGGGCCTTGTGAGCAGCATCAACCATATGGCGCAACGCAGGTAAGACTTCATCCCATTGGGACGGTTCACCGCTTTCCAGAGTCGTTCGGCTTCGGTGACACTGCCCTCCACATTATGTGCCTGCCCCGGTGACACCTCAATCGAGACAAAACCGTCGCGACCATCGAGTGCATCGTTAACGGGGCGAAACACATCGCAGGCATCTTGAACGTCCTGAACCGCAATCGCTTCGAATCTGCCCGCAGCGCTTTTTTTATCGTGGACAAGGGTTTTCAGTTGTTCATCATAATCTGTGCTGCCGACAATCGCCTTTTGAAAGATGGTCGGGTTGGATGTCATTCCCCGCAGACCGTCTTCTTCAATAAGCTGCTTGAGTTCAGAGCCACGAACGATTTGGCGTGTGAGATTATCCAACCAGACACTTTGACCTTCGGCGATTAACGCTACTAGTGGGTTTCGTGCCTTATCACTTGCCTCACAGCGTTGGCAGTATTGACTGACTCGGTCATTATGAATCTCCTTAGCTCGACTTTGTACATGACAATACTTAGGTCATTTTTCTTGCGTAGGCGGAGCTATCAAACACTATCAGAGTTTTCAAACATCGGTAGATCACAATGATATGCAGAAAATAACGTGACCTGCTCTCGCTCAAAGGAAAATTCATAATTAAGACGTACAAAGTCCAGCTTAGAGGCCATTTGAATATTAGGATGGAAGACGTTTGAGCAAGGTATGAATAGAGGCAATTTAAATAACACCTTCGCTGCTACGGACACATTC
>JACDGI010000807.1 GCA_013821665.1 Anaerolineae bacterium | reverse complement strand
GAACGGCTGGTGGCGGCTGGGCTGGATGGTGTCGAGTTTAATCATCCACGCAATCCGGCTAACGTGCGGGAGAATATCCGGGCGGTCGCGCTAAAGCATCATCTGATTATGACGGGCGGTTCAGACTTCCACCGTCCGGGTGATCCAATCGGGGCGTATACCGCGCCTGAGGATGCGCTGCTGGCAATGCGGGAACGACGAAGAGTTTAACCGCAGAGACGCAGAGAGATTTAACCACCGAGACACCGAGTACACAGAGATTATACGAAGAGTTGGACTAGTTTAGAGTCGTTCAAAAGCCACTTTTAGACCTCGACAGTTGTTGATTCATTTACACTCCCTACGGGCGCAAATTCCGTCATTTTCACTTTGTCGGTTATGTCGTCGTTGTCGGCGACATTGGGAATGGTTTCATGGCGGCAGTGGCGGCATACTGCCAATTCAGTTTCGATGCCAAAGGCGAAATCGTTCAAAATGTTGCCCTAAAGGACTTCCTTCGGTCGCAAATATTGTTAAAGTTGCAATTGTTACGGGTTAAGTTTGTAATGCTGTCTGAAGCCCTTGCCTGAGTGAACAATAAGGCGTTCAAGCGCACAACAAGCGGAAAATGCAGCAAATGCAGCAAAAGCGGCAAAAGCGGCACAGGCAGAAGCGGGTTTTTGTGCGGATTTGGTTGTTAAGGTGCGAGGGAACTCCTAACCCTTCCCTTGTTACTACGGGCGAAGGGAGCAAGGCAATCGCTCAAATAATTAACGCCAGTTATGGATAAGGATATTCTCGCTTAGAAACCTCACCCCTAACCCCTCTCCAATGCTTTGGCGAGGGGAGTAAAAACAGAAATAAGACAGCTTAGTTCAAAATAAAACCGTTTATCCATAACTCAGTTTAATTACTATCATAAAGGATACGAAGGGCGAATGGGTTACAATTTGGAAGAACATTTTGTAACTCTTTCGAGGCGTTGGCACTAACCATTTTGAGGGAGCAAGATTGTTAAGCAGGTTGGTGAGTGGTTGGAAATTGGTAGACGAGGTTTGTGAATTCAAACGGAGGGGATAACGTTGAACCGCATTTTGAGCGTAGAGGGCATTATTAACGTTCGTGATTTAGGTGGTTTTCCAACGGAAGATGGATATTCGACGCGCTGGAAAGTTTTCGTCCGAGCCGGTGATACATGCAAAGCGAGTAGTGAAGGCCGCCAAACCCTTCATCAGTACGGTATAAAGACGATTATCGATTTACGGGATGAATCAGAAGTCGAGGATTTTCCGAATAGTTGGGTGCAAACCAGTGATATGGGCTATGTGCATCTGCCGCTGTTTGGTGATCAGTTGTCAAAGAGCGAAGTGTGGCAAACGACCAGCGAAAAACACCAATATTTACACGAACACTACACCTATTATCTGGATCACTGCCAGCCACAAATTGCGGCTATTTTCGGGGCGGTGATTGAGAGTGTGCCGGGAGTGCTGTTTCATTGTTTTATGGGTAAAGACCGAACGGGATTGATTGCGGGTTTGCTGCTTGGGGTGGTGGGTGTTCCAGCCGAGGTGATTGCCGACGATTATGCACAGACAGGCCAGCACTATGCCGAGTTGATCCCACAGTGGCGAGCAAAAGGTGTGGAACGCGGCGAAAATATGGCGATTTTTGACCGTGATGTGGCATCCGCGCCGGAAACGATGGTGGAAACGCTTGCCTATATTAGTACACGTTATGGCGGCGTGGAAGATTATCTTGTGGGATGTGGCGTGGGGGTAGATCAGATTGGGACGTTAAGGGAGCGATTTGTGGAGTGAGGGTTTGCCAGCGGCAAACCCGTACAAGGAAATGCGAGTTAAGGTGTGGGTGATGCGGTAGCGGTTGGTGTGACGATTACTGTAAAAGGGGAAATGATTTGTACCGTGCCATCTTCCGCGCCAAAGACGATGTGGCTGTCGTCGGGACTCCAATCGACTGCAAATATGCGGCCTACATTGAGTTCAATTGTGTTGAGCAAGCTGCCATCGACTGCATTCCAAATACGAATCGTCCCATCCCAACTAGCGCTAGCGAGTTTGGTGCTGTCATTGCTCCACGCAATCCACCTTACAAATGATCTACTTGGTTCTGAGTAAGCAATGAACTGCCCTGTGGATGCATTGTAAAAAGTTACCTGTCCAAGCACGCCTGAGTTGGCAATTTTGCTACCATCAGGACTCCAAGCTACTGAAGTAACTGGACTGAGTTCATAGCTATTTGCTGATAGGAGCTGATCTTGGCCAGTTCCAGTATCAACAGTTTCAATGCCCAAACCGCTTCCAATTGCTAGCTTTGTTCCGTTTGGATTCCACGATGCTGTAGCTAAGTCCACCAAACCTTTACTAAAAGCTAGTTGACCGGTTGATGCGTCCCATACGCGTAAATTAGGTGCTGGACCATCGTAAGTAGCGCCAACAATTTTGTCACCATTTTGCGTAGTCCAATCCAGTGAGTAGATGACTGCGCCGGACGTAGGAAGAGTCAAAATGATAGCTGCATTTGGTACATCCCAGATATAAGCCTTGCTATTAACAGCGGCAGCGAGTTTGGTACTGCCAGTGCCGGGTCGCCATGCGAGAGCGGTAGCGGGTGATTGTCCGTTGTTAAAAGTGAAGACTATCGCGCCTGTATCGGCGTTGATGACATCGACAGTGCCGTTTTGGAAAGCGCGGGCGATCCACAAGCCATCGGGATTCCATGCGACAGCACGAACGGTGGTACTGGCAGGCGGCGGAGGATTGACGGGTTCAGGTATTGAAGTTGGTGTGCTAGTGACTGAAAGAGCAGGGACGATTTTTGCTGTGCCATCTTCCGCGCCGAAGACAATATTTTGGTCGTCGGGACTCCAATTGACTGCGAATATGCGTCCTGCGTTGGGCTCAATGGTATTGAGCAACTTGCCATCGTCGGCGTTCCAGATACGAACCGTCCCGTCCCAACTGGCACTCGCAAGTCGAGTACTATCATTGCTCCATGAGATCCAATTTACAGCGGATCGAGAAGGATCTGAATAAGCAATGAACTGCCCTGTGGATGCATTGTAAAAAGTTACCTGTCCACATACGCCTGAGTTGGCAACTTTGGTTCCATCAGGACTCCACGCAACGTTAGTAACTGCACTCACTTCAATACTATTTGCTGACAGCAATTGTTTTTGTCCATTTGCAGGATTAACAGTGTTTATTTCTAATCCGTCGCCTACTAAGAGAAGAGTTCCATTTGAATTCCATGATGCTGTAGCGAGTTGTCCCATCCCTTTGCTAAAGGTTATTTGCCCAGTTGTTGCATCCCATACCCTCAAATTTGGACCCGGCCCATCATAACTTGCACCGACAATTTTATCGTTGTTTTGGGTCGTCCAATCAAGTGAGTCGATGGCTGCGCCGGACGTAGGAAGAGTCAAAATGATAGCTGCATTTGGTACATCCCAGATATAAGCCTTGCTATTAAC
>JACDGI010000088.1 GCA_013821665.1 Anaerolineae bacterium | reverse complement strand
CTTTAGTGTGCTTGTCTGGCAATTAGCTGTGCGGCTTTAGCCCTCAGCGAGGCAAACTACGATATTTTTAATACCGGACAAGCCTTTTAGGGTCAATTTTGGAGAGGCTTAACCTACTTAAGTTTTTGGAGAGATTAGTCTGCCTAACTTGTAGAATAGTTGACCTCTCCGCTATACTCCGCAAGTATATTAAATCAGCGGAGGGAAATGATCATGCGCGCACGCTACAAGATTCGAGCGATCTTAATTGCACTGGCCTTAATCACTTTGGCAGCCTGCAATCAACCTGCGCCTACATCCGAGCCAACACCGGTTGTCGTTGCTTCGGAAACACCCCTTCCAACTGATTTACCACTGATCACACCTACACCGGGCGAAGCACCCACCGATATTGGTGCGCTGCCGACATCGGAACAACCGACTCAAGAGCAGCCCACCGATGTCATCCCTTCTGCCGAAGTCCCGACTGATGTCGGCTCACCGAGCGAGACACCCACATCTGTGACCATCGTGACCGAAACGTCCTCTATCACGGACACACCACAGGGAACGGCAACCGTAACACCCACGATTGATCTCACACCTTCGCGCACACCGATTGTGGAAAACAACGCCTTCGCTTTAGGCGCACATGTCTTCGGGTTCGCCCACTTCGCTCAGATGAAGCAAGCGGGTATGACGTGGCTCAAGCTGCAAATTCGTTGGGATGGCACCAGTCCTGCCAACGCCGTTCAACCCCAGATCGACTCGGCGCGTGGCGGTGGCTTCAAAGTGCTGTTGAGCGTCGTCGGTGACATCACCCAGCTTGGCGCGGATCGTGCGGCTTATATTCAAAAATACAGCACCTATGTTGCCGGATTAGCGCAGCTTAACCCTGACGCGATGGAAATCTGGAACGAACCCAACATCAATCGCGAATGGCCTCAAGGGCAGATCAACGGTGCCAATTACGCCCAGATGTTGATTGCAGCCTATAACGCCATCAAAGCGGTCAATCCAGCCGTGATGGTCATTAGTGCTGCGCCCGCACCGACTGGCTTCTTCGGCGGCAAATGTGCGGCGGAAGGCTGCGACGACAACATCTTTATCGCGCAGATGCAGCAAGCTGGAGCCGCCAACGCGATGGATTGTGTCGGGATGCACTACAACGATGGCATTGTCTCGCCCGACAAAACCAGTGGTGATCCGCGTGGCAGTTCGGATCATTACTCGCGCTACTTCAAGACACTCATCGCCCTATATGCGGGTGTATTCCCCGGCAAACCCGTGTGCTTCACCGAGCTTGGTTATCTCAGCGCACAAGGCTATGGCCCACTGCCTGTCGGCTTCGAATGGGCAGCCAACACCACCATTCAAAATCAGGCCGATTGGCAAGCGCTGGCCGCTAAGATCGCCAAGACAGGCGACAAAGTGCGTATGATTATCGTCTGGAACTTGGATGCCACCGAGTATGATACTGATCCGATGGCTGGATACGCCATCATCCGCAAAGATGGAAGCTGTATCGCATGTGCCTCGCTCGGCGCGGTCATGTCAGCACCTTAAGTTCTACCACACGTTTCGCACCCTCTCTATAGAATGAATATGGAGAGAGGGTAACCCTGATTGCTAGTTCATGTCGTTCAGAAATCTATTTAGAAGCGCTGTAAGGGAAAATAGAGGTCTTGAAGTCCCCTCTAGCACGAAGTGGAGAGGGGATTTAGGGGTGAGGAGAGTTCATGAAAGCAACTAGCAATCAAGGTAAGGTAATGTTTCCTGTCGGCAAGCCTCTTGGACACCGACGTGTCTCTCCAAAAATCTCTTTTACCTTGTCCAGCCTAGTCTGACAACCTAATGTGAGTAACATCAATATGAAACGCGATATGACAATTGGTTTGGTATTGAGCTTGTTTACAGCCTTAATATTGAATGGTTATTCAGTTGCCCAAGCACAAACGGTCAATGTATCAGGCCAGCTCATTTATGTGCAACATATTACTGGTGAAGGAGCGCACTTCATAAGCCGGTCTTCGACCACGACCTATACCTATACGGTCGATCCTAAGAAGTGCAGCAATATCTCGCAAAACGGCACTTATATGGCTACATCGTCGATGCAACCAACAACTCTATCGATCTTTCGGTACGATAACCAACAAATGATTCTTCAAATGCCTTGGTCAACAAATTGGAAACCGTGCGACCTCTACTGGATAAGCGATACGGTGCTGAGTATCAGCGATCCAACATCATCCACAAAACATTACCATATCGATATACCAAGTGGGCAAATCACCATTGATGACCCGCCCCCGTATGTCGAACCCACTTATCCTCAATTGCCTAACTGGATGTCCCAAAATCCTGTGCTGTTTTCACCGGATGGATCAAAAGTCTTATACGAAGAATGCCCAAGTAATCTGGTCATAATTAACTCGGATGGTATTTACTGTAGACAATATCCCGATTGGGTTATTTACGATACCGTAGCACAACTCAATAAGGTTCACATAACTGATATAAATGGTTCCAGTTATCAGGCCTACGGTTTTTTTGCCGCCGCCGCGTGGTCGCCAAACGGACGGTATCTGGCTTATTTACAGGAGCATAACTTTCCGCTTCGAATCTTCGATACCAAGACCAACCAATATCTGGATACATCTGATGGAATGGCAAGTATTCCGGTTGATGAACGAAAAGGCTTATACTGGTCGCCTGATGGAACAAAAGTCGCCATGTGGGCGGTAGGACGCATGGCCGAACCAGAGCCCGGTGACGATGAGAGGACGCTGAGGCAGCTCGTTTTCTTCGACACGACCAAAACAGATTCAACGAACTATATGTTACCGGACAGAGTGGATAATCTTGCAACGGTCACCTATCAACCGGGCGCATGGTCACCGGACAGCCAAGCCTTTGCCTATGTCAACGCAGAAAATTCGCTCATTTATGTCACAGCGAGTTCCGGCGTTACGTCCGTGCTTAATAACAATGTACTGTTTATTATTACTTGGAAGGCTTACACCCCTCCGCCGCCAACGTATACGCCAGCAAATACCGCAACCCGTACGTCAACCCCAACCGCTGTACATGCCCTATTTTCAACATTTTCTACATCTATACAAGGCCATATCTCGTAGAGGAAGCTCTATAATTATTAACTTTTTAATGTGGTGAACAAAATATACCTCTTTAAGTAGGAATGAGGCCTGCCTCATCCACCAACTACTGATCACACTTCCCACCTCACACCAAACCATTTATTATGTCTTAGGTTTAAATCGACAAACCATCACAAACCGTTTCTCAACCATTTTCCAACCCGCTTAACAATTCTGCTCCCTCAAAAGGGTTAGCGCCAACACCGCCAAAGAGTTACAAAATGTTCTTCCAAAATGTAACCCATTCGCCCCGCGTATCCTTTATGATGTTCGTAGGGACGGGATACATTCCGTCCGCGCAACTTAACAACCATATCCGCCCAAAATCTATTCAAACATTTGCCACCCGTTTGTGTATTTAGAGTCGCCTAAAGGCGACTTTATTCATCTTGCCGGAGGGTTTATCCTCCGGCAAACATGCACCTTAACAACCAAATCCGCACAATCAGCACAAAATCCCATTGTGCATTTGCCGCTTGTGCCGCTTGTGCTGCATTTTCCGCTTGTTGTGCGCTTGAACCCCTGACGCGGCTGGCAAATCAACCAGTAACAATTGCAACTTTAACAATATTTGCAACATTTTGAACGGTTTCACCGTTGGCATCCAAATTCAATTGGCACTGGGATGCCGCCGCCGCCACTGCCGCCAACCACAAGCGATTTAGTTGATCAACAACCAGAATCCTATGGCTTTAAATGGTACTACGAGTGGATAATCAAAAACGACAAGATGATGAAACACTCAATCCGTCATGCTCTAAGTTTGGATGAATCCATGTCCGGTGAACAAACACATTTCTGGCAGTCGCAGGAACTCGGCAGCCCGCTCGAATCCTTAACCGCCACTTATATCACCCACGCCTTCGGTCGTCATACGCATGAAGGCTTCGCCATCGGGGTTATCGAACGCGGTGCCGAAACCTTTTACTATCGCGGTGCCATTCATGTCGCGCCTGCTGGTAGTGTCGTGGTCGTCAGTCCAGACGAACTCCACACCGGACAATCCGCTACCGACTACGGCTGGAGCTACCGTATGGTTTATCCGGCGGCTGATTTGTTGGCGCGGATCGCCTCCGACATCGCTGGACAACCACGCGGCATTCCTTACTTTACCGCGCCGGTCGTTTATGATGACGCGCTTTTCACTGCCCTACGTGCTGCTCATATCGCCCTTGAGCGGTCTCACTCGGCTCTCGAACGCGAATCACGACTACTAGATGCCCTCGCCATGCTCATTCGCCACCATGCCGAAGATAGGCCTTCTCTGGCCCAACCCTGCCTCGCCCACAACGCCCTACGTCACGCTCAGGATTATCTGCGCTCACACTATGCCGACGATATATCACTCCAACAACTCGCACGGCTGGTTTACCTCAGCCCTTTTCATCTCAGTCGCCTTTTCCGCGAACAACTGGGTCTGCCTCCCCACACTTACCTCAACCAGATACGCGTCAATCGTGCCAAAACCTTACTCAACAGCGGTTTATCACTGGCTGAGGTTGCTCCCGCTGTCGGCTTCGCTGACCAGAGCCATTTCAGCAAAGCCTTTAAACGTGTCGTCGGTGTTTCGCCCGGACAATACCGCAAGATTTGACAATACGGCTCCGTGCTATGTGCGGTATGCTAATCAGGCTGGAGATAACCTACTATTGGTGTCGGATTGTGTCGTATGAGGCACACTACGCAGGCCATCATACTAACTACAAGTCGACTAAGGGACTTCAAATCATGTAGCCAAAATCGTTAGTGATGAAAACCACTACAGATATTTCCTCCCTTACATCCTGTTTAGAACTATGGAAATGGCTTAATTATGACTGAAGTGCATACACGCCGTTCAGAATTTCTCGCGGGGATGCGCGATACCGTCCCGCTGGAAATAGGCTCGATTCCTTTTGGCATTATCTTCGGCGCGCTGGCTGTCAACAGCGGACTCTCGCCCGCCGCCGCGATGGGTTTTTCTATTTTCGTCTATGCTGGATCAGCACAGTTCATCGGCTCGAATTTGGTCGCGCAGGGCGTGGGTATTCCGCTGATCGTATTTACGACGTTTATCATCAATGTGCGCCATGCCCTGTACGGCGCTACGCTCGCGCCGCACATGAAGCATCTGTCACAGCGCTGGCTGCTGCCGTTGGGTTTCTGGCTGACAGATGAAACATTTGCGATGGTCGTTATACGCTACAACAAACCGGATAGCTCACCGTTTAAGCATTGGTATCATCTCGGCTCGTCGATAACGATGTACATCAACTGGAACTTCTGGACGTTTATCGGCATTGTCGCAGGGCAACGAATCCCTGACCTGAGCCAATATGGTCTAGCCTTCGCGATGGATGTGACCTTCATCGGCATGATCATGCCACAGTTGAAAAATCGCCCAATGGTTTTGGCGGCTTTGGTCGCCGGTTTTAGCGCGGTGGCGCTGAACAATGTGCCGAACAAGTTGGGCTTGATTATCGCAGTGTTCATCGGCATCGCGGTGGGCTTGATTACCGAGATGCTCACCGGTGAGACGACACCTGTTGACCCTGTCGCACAGCCGATTACGACCGAGGAAATCCCATCATGACCTTAAACGAAGTTCTGTTGATCGTCGGCATGACTGCCGTAACGTTCATCCCGCGTTATGGGGTGCTGGCGCTGCTCGGTCGATTGGAGATGCCCAAGCCAATTTTCCGTGCGCTGCGTTATGTGCCGGTTACAGTGCTGTCGGCCATCATCTTCCCCGATCTTTTTCTCAAAGATGGCAGCCTTAATCTGGCATTAAGTAACAGCTTCCTAGCGGCGGGAATTATCGCGGTGTTGGTCTCGTGGCGCACCAAAAATCTGCTGCTGACCATCGTTTTGGGCATGGCGGCCTTGTGGGTTTGGCGCGCGCTCATTCCGGCCTAGGAACACAACAACTTTTTAGAATCACCATTTATTCATAGCGGACGGCATACATGCCGTCCGCTATGAATAAATGGTGATTCCTAATGTCCGATAAGGTTTCTACTCTGGATGATTCTTAAGCAGCGTCAACACAGCCGTTTCCGTCTGACTACCTGCGATCTTGGCGTACTGGCGCAAATCCTCGATCATCTTGTCGTACTTTCCTTGTAAGCCGTAGGTCTCTCCACGTTCGTAATACAAACGATCCAAGCCCGTTGGCTTCAAATCAATGGCCTTGGTGTAATCCGAAATAGCATCTTCATAATGACCCATCAACCGCTTAACATAGGCGCGATCCGCTAGAACCGTGCCCGATTTCGGCTGCAATTCAATGAATATATCGAGGTCGTCAAGCGCTCCCTTCAAGTTACTGACGGCGTAGTAGGCGCGGCTGCGATAAAAATAAGCCACCGGATAGGTCTTAGGATTGAGATTAATCCAGTAAGTGAAATCCGTAATCGCCTTCTCGAATTCCTTGATACCCAGATAAGCCAGCCCACGATTAAAGTACACATAATCATCGCTGGCTTTGAGTTCAATCGCTTTATTGGAGTCCGCAATGGCGTTGGTGTGGTCATTCAGTTGCTCATAAGCGACCGCTCGCGCCACATAAACCAGCGCATAATCCGGTTGGAGTTTAATCACTTGGTTATAGTCTTCAACTGCCGCCTTATAATTCTCTTGGACAGCATAAGCCTCACCGCGCTTGAAGGATGCTTGCCAAAAACTCGGTTCAGTCTGAATCACCTCGCCATACAGTTTGATTGCCGAGTCATAGTTACCGGCGCTCTCGGCGGTTTGCGCCTGTGCGTAATCCTTCTGCGCCTGTGCATCGGTTGGCTTGGCGTTCGCCACCGCGTCCTGTGCGTGAACCAAGCTGGCAGCCATCAAACAGAACAGGGCAACAACGACATAGCGTATGAAATGACGGTTCATAAAAAGCGTCTCCACTCGTATGGTTTCTATCATAACGCGCTTTTGCCTGATTGATGCTGTGAAATGTTAGAGAAAATTGGAGCAGAAATTAGGGCAGCAATTCCAAATAATCACAGTGGGTGGGACGAAACACGCGGAAATCTCGACGATCAAAGGTATAAATCTTGGTGACTTTCAGCCGTTTCGCCAATCAACTTTTAGAATCTTGATCTTCAATATGTCCGCGCAAATATTTCGGGAACTCATTTTCGAGGATTTCTCGACTTTTACAGCCAAATCACTCGCACCAATAGCAGCTTCAAGCGCCAATTTTAACAACGCTGCATCAGACCCCGCATGCGGCTTATCGGGAAGATTGAGAAGCATCATCCGGCGTTCAAGAATAGCCTCAGCCATTTCACCAACTGTCTTTTGCTCAGAGGTCATTTGAAAACATATCTCCCTCAGCATTGCAAGGTATGATACCTTTCACAATCGGACAGATTTTCTCGCCCTTACACAAACCTGTCAATTCCTTGAGCGCATGAATTCGAACAGCACCCAACACCGACAGATTGTTGGGGCAGGCAGAAATTGAAGATACAATCCTGAGCATATTTTTTGAGCGATGTGGAGTACGGTCTTATGAGCAGTGACTCTGTCTTATCAACTGACCTCACAACCACACGCATCACCAATCCAAGAACGCTGACACTAGCGCGAGTGGGATTGGTGATATTTGCGGTGTTGATGATAGCCTTGAATTTGCTTGCCCTTCCCCAAGTGTTTGACCGCCCAATCTGCCAGAACGCCGAACCGGGGTGCGAAAACAGTTTAAGGAGTATTTCGCAAGATACTGTTGATCTTCTTACAAGCGCTGGGATTGATTATCACATTTATGTAACTATTGAAAGTATTCTGACCGTCATTATCTATATTGTTCTACTGATCATTGCGGGATTTTTGTTTTGGCAGCGCTCAGATGATCGAATGGTATTGATACTAACCGCACAATTAAGCTGCTTCGGTGGCTTCTCGCCAATTGTTAGCGCGGTATCGTCCATTACAGTTTCTATTCTGGTACTCACCTTCCCGACAGGAAGTTTCAAACCGCGTTGGAGCATTCTGATTGTCGCAGTATTGTTCGTCCAAGGCGTGACGGAAGTTTTCAAACTCTCCCAAGAATCATCAGAGTTGGGGTCGGTCATATTTCTCGCGATGGTCGCTGCCACTCTGGGCATTGTCATTTATCGTTACCGTCGTCTTTTTACCGTATCACAACGCCAGCAGGCGAAATGGCTGCTGTTTTCGGTAGGGGTAATCATACTCTACTGGCTCACCAATCTGTTGCTGATTTTCCCCCTGTTGAACGCACTTGGCAACGGCATCCTCATAACTCTGCATTTCCTAGCGTTCAATTTCTTTGCTCTTGCGCTTGATCTGCTTATTCCCATCTCACTGTGGATTGCCATCACGCGCTACCGTTTGTTCGACCTGCGCTTCGTCATCAACCGCTCGCTTGTCTATGGCATCGTCACAGTGGTGCTGTTAATCGTATTCTCCTTGCTGTTCGTCGTGGCGCACACAGTCTTGAGCAGCGTCGTGAGCGGGCAGCAAGGGTTCATCGCGGGCGCAATAGCTGTAGCAACGCCTGTGCTGTTGTTCAACCCTGTGCGGCACATCGTCGGACATTTCGTCGATCATCGCATCTTCCGCCTGCGCTATGACCTTAGTGAAGTGGCTGCCGCGCAGAAACCACCAGAGATCAAGAACCCCGGTATCTACACCGGGCACACCTTCGGCAAATATCAGGTATTAGGTGTGTTGGGCAAGGGCGGCATGGGTGAGGTCTATCAAGCTACAGGCGCAGGGCAAACGGTTGCGCTCAAAGTCTTGCCAGCCGATCTTGCCCAACAAGACGAGTTTCGCAAGCGCTTCGCCCGCGAGGCACAGACACTGGCGACTCTGCAACATCCCAACATCGTGAAGCTGTACGACAGCGGCGTGACCGACGACGGCGTGCATTACTTGGCAATGGAATATATTGACGGACAAGAACTGAGCGCAGTAATCGACAAGGGCGCGATGACCGATTATGACGTGCTGCGCGAGTGGATGAGGAGCGTGGTGTCGGCATTGGATTACATCCATGAGAAGGGGCTAGTACACCGCGACCTCAAGCCTTCAAACATCATGCTGCGTCCGTCCGCACGGGACAACGAGATTCAAGAAACGGTGTTGATGGATTTCGGCATCGCGCGAACGGACGCGACGGGCACACGCATCACAGGCAGCGGCACAGTAGGCACGATTGACTATATGTCGCCGGAGCAGATTATGGCGGCGCGTGAGGTGGACAGACGCAGCGACGTATATTCGTTAGGAATCATCGTGTACGAACTGCTGACGGGCGAAACACCGTTCAAAGGCAGCGCAGGGCAGGTGTTGTTCGCGCACCTCCAGCAACCTGCGCCCGACCCACGTGACGTAAATACAGATGTGCCGCACGACATTGCTCATGCTGTCATGCAATCACTGTCGAAGAAACCCGAAGACCGCTACCCATCGGCAGGTGAGTTCGCGGCGGCGTTGGGCGTATCAAGTGGCTGAAATGGAACACTTCATACCAATTGTAGCAAAAGTTCAGGCCTCCCGCTTGCCAGCCACCTATTCCCGCATAAAATGGAGGTATGACTACAACCAACTACAATCTTATCATTCCCGATTTTGAACGGCGCAAAGCCAAGTATGCGCCCATTGCCAAAGCACTCGGTGCTGTTTATGGCTATCCCAGTTGGCGACAGTGGCTGCCACCGTTGGACGAACTCATAAGCTGCATCCTCAGCCAAAGCACGACCGACACCAACCGTGATCGGGCTTTTGATGCGCTCAAAACCCGCTTCAAAACCTACGAAGAGGTGCGTGATGCTGTGCCCGAAGCCGTCATTGATGCCATCAAAGTGGCCGGACTGGGCAACCAGAAAGGCCCACGTATTCAAGAGGTTTTGCACCGCATCAGCGAAGAACGCGGCGAAATGAGCATCGAATTCCTGCGTGATATGCCGATGGATGAGGCCAAAGCATGGCTGGTCAGTTTGAATGGTGTCGGCCCCAAAACGGCGGCCATCGTCATGTGCTTCGGTTTCAACCGTCCGGCTTTTCCGGTGGATACCCATGTTCATCGTGTCGGACAGCGCATCGGTTTTTTGCCGGAAGGCATCAGCGCCGACAAAGCGCATCCATTGATGGAAGCCATCGTCCCGCCCGAAGATCACCTGACCTTCCACCTCAACCTCATCCGGCATGGTCGGGAAACCTGTACCGCGCGTGTCGCCCATTGTGAACGCTGCCCGCTCACCGAGTGGTGCGATTACTACAATTCGTTTCGTCCCCAATCCAACAAGAAAAAGAAGTAAACTTGCATGACGACTAATCCAACGCCTCCCGCTGCTGTCTCCGATAGTGAACTGGCTTCTATCCGCCAGAACGTCAACCAGCTTCGCAGCCAGATCAACACCGGTCGGGTCGATGGGACTTACCTGCTCAAACAGGTCGAGACTTTGGTCGATGTGTTAGGCCGCATTGATACCGAACGTAAGGCACGCAAGAAAGAAGGCCGCTTTCAGGCCTTATACACCGTCAGCCGCTTACTGGGCGAATCGCTGGATTTACAAACCGTACTCAACCAAGTGATGGATGCCATTATCAGTCTGACGGGTGCGGATCGCGGCTTTTTGATGCTCCGTAATGATGATGGTGGCATGACAGTACAGGTCGCGCGTAACCTCGACCAAACGACACTCACCAGCGACAACTTCAAATTCAGCCGCACTATTACCAATCAGGTCTTGGATAACGGCCAAGCTGTTGTGACCAATAACGCTGTCGAAGATCCACGCTTCTCCAGTCAGGCCAGCATCATCGGTCAAGCACTCCGCAGCATTATGGCGACACCTTTACGCGCACGAGGCAAAGTCATTGGTGTGGTTTATGTTGATAACCGCATGACCACTGGCTTGTTCATGGATGACGACCTCGCCGCGTTGGATACATTCGCCGGTCAAGCGGCTGTCGCTATTGATAACGCGCGTCTCTTCAGCGAAACCGACCAGGCCTTATCCGCCCGCGTCGAGGAGTTGCAAACGCTGCGCCGTGTTGACCAACTGTTGAATGAAACTTTGGATGCCGACAAAGCCATGCAAATCACACTCGAATGGGCTTGCCGCCTGTCCAACGCCACCGATGGGGATCTGGGTTTGTTGGAAGGGGATCGCATAAAGGCTGTCCATCATTACGGACACGAAGTCCTACAATCTGACTATCTGGATGATACCTATCCGCATCTGATGGATGTGGTGGCTACCGGTAATCCGATCACCGTTAGCGGTGAAGAAACCAACCGTGATTACAGCCTGTCGATGGTTCCTATCGCGCGCGAAAACACCGTTTTTGGTGTGGTGGTCATCAAACGGCAGGGTGTGGAAGCCTTCACACCCGAACAGCAAGATCTCATCGAGCGAATGGTGGTACGGGCCGCCGTCGCGATTGAAAATGCTCAACTGTACGCCGCCGTACAAGCAGCCAACCTCGCTAAAAGCGAATTCGTGGGCATCGTCGCACATGATCTCAAAGTGCCAATGACCAGTATTTCTGGCTACACCGATTTGACGCTGATGGTGGGCGATCTTTCCGACCGTCAAAAAGAGTTCTTGCAACGTGTGAAAGATACCGTCAAACGCATGGTGATTCTGGTATCCGATCTAGCAGACATCAGCCGTATCGAAAGCGGCCACTTCTATATGAACGATACACGCGTGCCGGTGGCTGATATTGTTCAGGCCGTACGTGATGGCAGCATGACGCAGGTGCAAGAATATCATCACGAATATGTTGAGGATATTCAACCGAATTTACCCGATATGCAGGTGGATTATTACCGGCTGCTGCAAGTGCTAACCAACCTCGTCAGCAACGCTTACAAATACACACCGGATGGTGGCAAAATTACCTTCCGTGTTTATCAAAATAACGGACGCGTCGAATTCAGCGTCACTGATACAGGCATCGGTCTGTCGCCGGAGGCGGTTGCCAAACTCGGTACGAAGTTCTGGCGTGCCGAGGACGATTTTACCCGCTCGCGCCCCGGCACAGGTCTAGGTTTCGCCATCACCCGCAGTCTGGTCGAGCAAATGGGCGATGGCATCCACATTGACAGCGAGGTTGGCAAAGGCAGCACCTTCAGCTTCAGCATTCCGATTGCATTTTAGGTACGGGCGATGCGAAACCCTCTGAAGTTATAGCAGCCGTAGGGCGCATCATAATAACGGAAATTGGTTCGGCAGTCGGCCTTGGTGAAGAAAAACCATCCGCCACCACGTATCACACGGGTAGCATCGCCATCGACATCATTGGTTTGAGTATCGTAGGTGGTCAAACACCATTCCCATACGTTGCCAGACATATCGACCACACCGAACGGGCTGTCACCTCGCCCTTCGTATTGACGAACAGGCGTTGTGCCGTGACTTTCACATGGCTTCACCGAGTTGTTGCAGCGGTGTAATCCCATTCGTTGCCCCAAGGATACAGCCAACCATCATCGCCTTGAGCAGCATACTGCCACTGGTCTTCGGTGGGTAAAGTGATTTTCTCGCCCGTTAGATCACTTAGCCACAGGCAGTAGGCTAAGGCTTCATACCACGTCACACCGACAACCGGATGTTCCGCGCCGTTCCATTGGTTATCACGCCAATAGCGAGGTTCTGTCCAAGGTTGGTTGGTCGCGACGGCTCCGCCTTGGCTGTAATCAAGGGCCAAGCCTTGCCCTTTGGCCTCCCAACCGGCATCCGTCCACCATTGGCGCTGGTCATAACCGCCCGCCTCCACAAATGGCGCGAATTGGGCGTTGGTGATGGGATACTTGCTGATGCTGTAAGCCTTGTTGGGAATATCAATCCAAGCAAAGGGTGATGCGAAATTGAAGTTTGATTGCTGCTTCATGGCGACCTCTTCTTACTAACGTTGGGTCGCCCATCCTAGCATAATCGTCGGCTAAAATGCCCACAAAAAGTTAAGAAACTGTAACATTCCTGCCGTGAAATCAATCGTAATGGGTGTAGGAAAATGTGAGCGTATGAGTGTGGTTTTTGCGCTAGCAATCACCAAATTGTAACGATAGGGTATTGCGTAATTAAAGTGTCTTGCGTCAAAAGTGTAAGAGATTCGACTTGCGCTTGTGCGATCAAAATACGATCAAACGGATCTCGATGATGGGCGGGCAGATTAGCCAATCCATAGATATGAGTCGCATGAATCGGCAAGAGTTTAAGAGAATTTATATGCAGTTCGTATGCTAGAATTTGATCAAGTGGATCGGAAAGTTTGAGCTTACCAATCTGTAGTTTAATCTGAATTTCCCATAAACTCGCTAGACTCAGATACAAATCATTGGTCACGTCTTCACACAAAGCTAAAACCTTTGGTGAGAGTTTTGCTCGCTCACCATACCACCATAAAAAGACGTGTGTGTCTAAAAGCAGTTTCATTCAGTCTCGCCAGACCAAAACTCATCTGGCAAAGGATCAATGAAATCATCACTCATCCAGATTGTGCCTTCACCAAGCCCAGCGATCCGCTTTTTAGGTAACTTGGTTTCTATGCCTTGTTTTGTCGTGGATTGAAGTCGTTGCAGCGCAATCTGTTTCTGATCTTCAGGCAAATGGTCAAGTGTATCCAGTAAATTTTCAAAACTGATCTGTAATGTGACCATAGAACCTCACAAATGCTCTATTAAATCTAAGAGTGATATTATCACAAATATAAGGCGCTAGAGGGGATTTGCTTGTCGATCCGCTGCGATAATTGACCGTGCCTCATCAACAGTGACCGCCGTTCGCCACGAGTCAATGCGGTTGATTTGGGCGAAGGTTTTAATGATCGTCCGCGTGATACTATCGGAGCCAGCCACCACCACCAATTTGGTAAAATCAGGCAGCTTGCTATCGACTGATTTGAATGCTCCTAATGCCCCAATCGGCAGCCGTTTGGTGTTGGTCACGTTGGGGATCACATCCACACGCCGCGTATAACCCACACCCATCTTGATCGATTCGCTGAAAGCATTCCAGAAGTCGTTCCAATCCCATTCGGGTTCGAAGTCCCAACGAATAATCGATTGTTCGGCATCATCCCAAAGCACATGAATAGCCATAATCCAGACAATCCTCTGATAGAACCAACGTTCATATGATTATCGCATGATTATTGCTACATCAACATAAACAATGAATCAAAAGAGGCGCGAGCTGCGCCTCTTCGGTTAGCGATTTTTAGATTAGACAAACTGTCGTGGGCGATTACCGCCGATGACGCGTCCTAACCAGACCAGCACCACCGCGCCAATCGTACCGACGACCAAGCTAGCGATCAGGCCACCACCGACATAAACACCCAACAGGCCAAACAACCAGCGTCCAACGATACCACCGGCCAGACCTAATATGATGTCCACAATCGGGCCGTAACCACGACCGCGCATAATCCGTCCGGCAAACATACCCGCTAACATCCACAACAGCGCAGGCAGCAGCAGCGCCAACGCCACTTTAAATACGGCTGAGATCACCACCAACGCTACAAAAGCGACGATGAAAAAGATCACGATACCCATTGCGTTTATCCCCTTTAATCGGAACTGTTTTACATCTATATATACGCAGTGGGTATACGAAAAGTTACAGCGGATTAGCCCCTAATTTCGAGGGGCTTGAGAAATTTATCGTGCTAAACCTGCCACGAGTAAATCCAAAGCCAGCTTGGGTTCGATGCGACCGGTTTTCATGCGGATGTCGTTTTCCAGCAGCGCCCGATAAACCTGCTCCAACTCTGGCAAGGTAAAGACGCGTGCTTGTTGGGTCATTTTTTTCGCCACAAAGGGATTCATGTGTAATTCTTCGCCCATTTGAGCTGGATAACCACCTGCTACCAAGAATTCTTTGGCCGTTAGCAGCAGCCGGAACTGCCGGATAATCATGCCGTAAATCTTAAAGGGATCGTTGTCCTTTTCCATCAGCAGACGATGGAGCATCGCCATAGCCGCGCCACCACGACCTTCTGCCAGCGCATCCACCATCTTGAAGATCTCAGCTTCCGCCACGTAGGGAGTCAGAAGCGACACATCTTCTTCAGTGATGGCACGGGCACCATCTACATAACTGATGAGCTTCACCAGTTCGTTATCCGCACGGCGCAAATCGTTACCAATGACACTGGCTAAAGCGGCTGCGGCTGGCGGCTGAATGTCGGCGTTATAGGCATCTTTTGCCCGACGCAAAATCCAACCGGTGCTGTCTTTGGGCGCGTTAAAGGCTTTCTCGTAACCGTTTTCCAGTTCGCGTCCCAGCTTCACCAGCTTATTGCTATCAGCGAGTGTCTGCCGTTCGATGAACACGAGACGTGCCCATTCTGGCAAGGTTGGCAAAGCCGTTGCCAGAAGTTCAACCGCTTTCTTGCCGGTTTCGCCCGCACCTTTGCGCGTGATCCAACCGATCATGCCTTTGACGATGACCAGCCGTTTATCCGACAAAAACGGATAGGAGCTGACAGCATTCAAGACCTCGGCAGCGCTGGCTGATGAACCCTCAAATTCGCTGGTGTTTAGATCGCCGTTGTCATCGCCCATTTTCGAGCGCAGGTTGCTGACTTCTTGCTCAAGGCTGAAGTCATCATCGCCGTGTAAGATGTAAAAGGTTTTAGGGGATTTCGCCGCCATTATTAACCCTGCTTCAGCCCTTTGAAGAGGCGTTCGTGTTCGGTTCGCAAACAGATGTTATCCGCGTAGTTCAAGCCCGCGCCCAAGGCCATCAAACGCGCATCGTCATTCTCCACGCCAAGCTGTCCCCACACGGTTTTAGCACCGATGTCGATGGCTTCCTGCACCACTTCGGGCAGTGCTTCAGACTTCCGAAACACATCTACAATATCGACCTTTTCAGGTATATCTTTGAGCGATTTGTAAACTTCTTCGCCGTCGATGTCATCCAAGTTGGGATTCACGTTATAGACGGTAAATCCCTCTTTGATGAGATACTCGCCCACCTGATAACTGGTGTAATAGTGGTCGTCGGAGCGCCCGACAATCGCGATTACGGGCGAGTGCATAATCACTTCACGGCGAAGGTGTTCGTCTTTATTCAGGTCATGTGCCATTGTTTTATCTACCTTTGATAATACTTAACGTGTAGAGAGAAAAATAACTTGCCCTACAACCTCTTCGGCAGTAAGCCGAGCATATAATGCTCTGATTTCTCGAACCCAGCCACCGATAGAGGATTTACTCGCTTGTGCGAATATAATACCGCTATGATCGATGAATTCAGTTGCCAATTGTAAGAAGTCTGTATCATAGGTGCATAAAACGCGTCCCATTTCTGACGCACGTTTCAAATGGTTAGGGTCTTTATCACCTAATTTATCCAAACTGTGTGCAGAAACGACAT
>JACDGI010000806.1 GCA_013821665.1 Anaerolineae bacterium | reverse complement strand
AGCGTGTGCTAGCGTTTAAATAGACCGCCGCCGAGTCCACTTCATCGAGGAATCGGTTGGCATTGTCCATGTTGCGCGTCAAAATGCCGTCCGAATGCTGGGTACTGTGCTCACGGATATGCTCAATCGCCTCATCCAGACTATCGACCACTTTCAAGCTCAAAACCAGCGCATACCACTCCATATCAAAGTCATCTGGCCCCGCCACTTGTACTTGATCACCACCAACGCCGTTGAGTGCCGCCAACGCTTTTGGCTCGGCGTGGAAGGTAACGCCATCCTTACCCAGATATTTGACCAAGCGTGGTAAAAATTCAGCCGCCACTTTTTCATGTACGAGGATTGTCTCAACCGCGTTACAGGTGGCCGGACGCTGTGTCTTAGCGTTATGAATCACCGGCAGCGCCACATCCAAATCCGCAGATTCGTCCACGAACAAATGGCACACACCGATGCCGCCCGTAATCACCGGAATGGTGCTGTTCTCGCGGCAGAACTTATGCAAATCATTGCCACCACGCGGGATAATCAGGTCGATGTATTGGTGCAGCTTGAGCATTTCACCCACATATTTGCGCTCGGTACTTTCGATATATTGGATGATGTTGGCAGGTAAGCCGCAGCTTTCGAGGGTTTCGCGCAGCACTTTAATCATGGCGAGGTTGCTGCGCATAGCTTCTTTGCCGCCGCGCAAAATAGCTGCATTACCACTTTTGATCGCCAGCACCGCCACGTCAATCGTGACATTCGGACGCGCTTCGTAAATGACTCCCAAAACACCCAGTGGCGTTCGCCGTTTGCTGACCTTTAAACCGTTTTCGAGTGTGTGGGCATCAAATACTTTCCCCACTGGATCGGGCAGTGTTGCCACATTTCGCACATCCGCGATCATCCCCGACATGCGTTTGGTCAGGTCGAGCCGGTCTTTGATCCAGATTTCGTCCGTACCGTTGGCGCGTGCCTCATCCACATCCTGTTTATTCGCTGCGAGGATGTCGGCACTGTTGGCTTCCAATGTCTCGGCGATTGTTATAATCACCGCGTTTTTCTGTTCGGTGGTCGCCCGCGCCAGTTGAATCCCCGCCGCCTTCGCCCGCTTGCCCATCTCGATCAGGTCAATTTTTGTGTCAATCGCGTCAATCATAGAGTTTTCTCGCATACACTATTTCGGAAATATGTCGCTGACTTTGAGCGTGAATCCCGGCAGTACGTCACCGCCATCAAAAGTGTCATTTTCGTCTAGGGGCTGTGCATTAACACTGCCGTCTTCCGCCGCTTTCCAAACATAGACACTTTTATCTTGTGAATAGACTGTCAAAATAATCTTTGTACCGGCTTCAAGATAACGACGCACCTTTTTCAAGACATCATTGGAGCTTTCACTTGGAGAGATAACCTCGACTGCTAAATCAGGGGCGATAGGAAATGCAACACCTTGTAGTTCAGCATGGCGGGCTTTAGAGATGAAGCCCACATCTGGTTGGTATGCGTTTTTCTCAGTGACTGTATAACCCCCATCAGGGCCGCTGACATAGCCGAGATCGTTTGGGATGACAAACGCATTCAAGAAATAGATAATTCGTGCAGCAATGACCGTGTTTGTTTGGCTTGAAGGTGCCATTTCAACAATTACTCCATCGATGAGTTCAAGCCGTTTTTCAGCATTTTCTGGTAGTTGTGCAATATCCCAAAATTCGTTGGCGGTAATTAGTCGCTCACGTAAAACCATTTTACTAACTCCTTACTGCGGGAAAATCTCGCTGACTTTGACTTCAAACCCCGGCAGTACATCTTCACCGCTCAGCACATCGTTGCGCGATAGTTTCTTTGCCTCATCTATTTTTCGCACAAAAATGCTTTTGATCGAAGGATACATGACCCATATCAGACGCACACCATTGTCCAAATAAAACTGTATCTTTTCTTCGGTTTCTTTGGCCTCATCCCCTGGCGAGACAACTTCGACCACCAAATCCGGTACAAGAGGAATAAATTTACTGCCGAACGGCTCTGGCGCACGCTCAATGCTCACGAAGCCAATATCTGGCGCACGAACGTCTGGTTTTCCATCAGGTTTAATACCGAAGATATAACCTGTTTCGGCAGCGGTTAAGCGCCCCAATTTATTTTTCTTAACGAAATTCCCAATCATCAAACTGAAATCAAATGTGATTTCTCCGTGTTCGCCGCCCGTTGGAGCCATCTCGCGTATCTCTCCGTTCACCAATTCAAGTTGCCGCCCGGCATTTTCCGGCAGGTGGATATAATCCCAAAATTCATCAACGCTATAGGTTTTTGCAGGAGAGTGAATCATTTGCGCCATATTGCCTCTCGCATTTCAACTTGCAGCTTGTCGCTTATGACTGATAACTACTTTAACACCACCAGATTGTTCCGATGGATCACCGCATCACCATAACTATACCCCAAAATATCGACGATTTTGGCGGATTGCGCCCCGCACAATTTGCTCACATCGGCACTGCTGTAGCTCGTCAGCCCATGTGCAATCACCTTGCCATGGGGATCCAGCACGCCTAATGATTCGCCGCGTTCGAATGAACCTTCCACCTGAGTCACACCCACCGGCAGCAGACTCGCGCCACCTTTAAGCAATTTCCGTGCGGCACCCGCATCCACCGTCACCCGACCGTGTGGCTTCTCGGCCAATAACCAGCGTTTGCGTCCTTCGAGATGGGTCGCCGCTGGTTGAAAACGTGTACCAATATTTTCGCCATTCACGACTCGCATCAACACATCGGTCTCATTACCATTCGCGATCACGGTGACGACTCCGCTGCGGCTGGCGAGATGCGCGGCCTGAATCTTTGTCACCATGCCACCGGTACCCACACTCGTGCCAGCGCCACCGGCCAGTGCATAAGTTGCCTCGTCAATTTGCTCGACCAGTGGAATCAATTCCGCCGCCGGATTGCTGCGTGGATCAGCGGTATACAGACCGGGCATATCCGTCAGGATAATCAGCAAATCGGCTTCTAAGAGGTTCGCTACCATCGCCGATAAATTGTCATTATCTCCCACACGGATTTCATAGGTCGCGGTGGTATCGTTCTCGTTGATGACCGGAATAATCCGGTGTTCAAGTAGGGTAGTCAACGTGTCGCGGATATTCAGGTAGCGCGAACGGTCGCCCAGATCATCACGCGTCAATAGCACTTGCCCGACCACGATCTCGAACAAATCAAAGAGTTGGCTGTAGATGTGCATCAGCCGTCCCTGACCAATCGCGCTCAACATCTGCTTGGCGGGCACCGAGCGCGAGATTTCAGGGTAGCCCATCCGCTCACGTCCCGCCGCCATCGCCCCTGATGACACCACCACCATTTCGTGCCCGGCTTGTTGCAGCTTGGCGACCTGCTGCACCACTTCAAGGATGCGCTGCCGGTTAAGCTGCTTGGTTCCTGCCGTGAGCGTACTGGTTCCGAGTTTGACGACGATACGTTGAGGTTGCATAGGGTTCACAT
>JACDGI010000087.1 GCA_013821665.1 Anaerolineae bacterium | reverse complement strand
AGGTACATCGGCGGGTTCAGGGCCGTACATTCTGGAAAGCTGGGAAAAGTCGGTCAAGACGGTGGTGGTTCGTAATCCGAAATATACGGGCAAGTCGCCTTATTTTGACCGTGTGATTTTCAACAATATTCCAGAAGCAGCGGCTGAGAAAGCGGCTTTGGAAGCTGGCGACATCGACATTGCGCTCGATCTGACAGCCGACCAGATGCCAGCCCTGAAGGACAACGCAGACATTAAGATTGTCAGCACCCCCGGCAACATCACTCACTTCCTGTTGATGAATGATGATCCGACGATTGGCGGGCCGGTGTCCAACCCGAAGGTACAACTGGCGATCCGTTATGCACTGGATTACGAAGGCTACAAGGAACTCTGGGGTGGTGTGACACCGGGAACCAACTTGGCCGTGCAGTTCGCGGGTGCCTTTGGTGAAGATAAGGCGTTCAAGCGTGACCTCGACAAAGCCAAGTCGCTTTTGAAAGATGCCGGTTTCCCCGATGGTTTCGACATCAAGCTCGATTACCCTGACCTGACCGCGTTGGGTGTGAACCTGAACACCAATGCTCAGAAAATTCAATCTGACCTCGCGGAAGTCGGCATCAAGGTCGAGTTGAGCGTAGGCGAAGTCAATAGCAAGCTGCAAGAATATCGCGATGGCAAGGAAGCCTTTGGTTACTGGTACTGGGGTCCAGACTTCCAAGACCCATCGGATTTCCTAGCGTTCCTGCCCGGTGGCCCGGTGGCGACTAAACGCGCGAATTGGACACCCGAAATGATGTCTAAGGAAGCTGCCGACTGGTTGGCCCAAGCCAAGATCGAATCGGACTCTTCCAAGCGCATTGATCTGTATTCGAAACTGCAAGAGTATGCTCAGCAGAATGGGCCCTTCGCGCCGTTCATCCAACCTGCTATCCAAACGGCGTTCCGTGCCAACTTAGAGGGATATATCTGGCATCCTTTGTGGTTGGTGGATGTGGCGTTGTTGAGCCGCAGCAGTTAATTAGTCGAATCATGTTCGCATCGAATGGGGCAGGTTACGAGACCTGCCCTTCCTATAACTGACACCACCATTTGGGCTGGAATCTGTCCAATCCGTCTACTCATCGTTCGAACAGCGTGATAAACCGCCGTGAAACCGGCTGTTTTGAGAATTCGATGCTATGCCCTTTTATCTGTATTTTTTCCGGCGATTGGTGTTCATCATCCCCACACTGCTAGGGATTACACTCTTTTCATTCGTCATCGCCAACGCCATCCCGACTGATCCGATGGTTGCCAACCTGCCCCAGAGCGCCCTCAACAATGAGGCGACCGTAGCGGCATTCCGGCATCATTGGGGGTTGGATCGGCCACCTGTTGAGCGCTATCTGACGTATGTAGCCAATTTGCTGCGCGGTGATATGGGTGTGTCGATCAAGAGTCAAAAGCCGGTTCTGGACGATCTCAAACAATTTTTGCCAGCGACAGTAGAACTAGCAACCTATGGCATCGTGGTAGGTGTCATCATGGGGGTGACGTTCGGGATTGTATCGGCGGTGTGGCGTAACAAGCTGATTGATTACGTTGTGCGCATGGTATCCCTGCTCGGCGTGAGTTTCCCCGTATTCCTGCTGGCGCTGGTGGGGCTAAGCATTTTTTATGTGCAGTTACATTGGGTCGGTGGGACGGGACGGATGGCAATCACGGCCCAACCGCCGCCGACTATCACCGGATTTTTTACGCTTGACAGCATTTTAGCGGGCAGGATGGATAAACTCGGCAACGCGATTTCACATCTCATCCTGCCGAGTGTCGTGCTGGGCAGCTATGTTTCGGGGATGATTGCGCGTGTGATGCGCTCATCACTGTTAGAGGTTATGGGATTCGATTACATCCGCACGGCACGGGCCAAGGGATTGAGCGAACGTGTGGTGATATTGCGTCATGCTTTATCAAACGCGATGATTCCGGTGGTGACGGTAATCGGATTATCGTACGGAAATTTGCTTTCCGGCGCGGTACTCACCGAGTCGATTTTCGCGTGGCCGGGACTTGGACGTTATATGTTCAGGGCTTCCAGTACGCAAGATTTTCCAGCCATTATGGGCGGAAGTTTGCTGATCGCTTTTATCTATATCATGGTGAATTTTGTCGTTGACATCCTCTACTATTTCCTTGACCCCCGTATCCGTTTGGGGTGATAGACGGAAGCGAACTTTATACGTGCTGCGACACAACGCACTGGTCGTCATGGGCCTGGTGGTTATCGTTGTGTGGATTGTGCTGGCGACTCTGGCCTCAGCTATCGCCCCGTATGATCCAATGAAGCAAAATATACATGACCGCCTCAAGCCACCCAGCGCGGAACACATATTTGGCACAGACGATCTCGGTCGGGATACCTTCACCCGCGTCCTTTATGGCGGACGGGTGACGATTCCGGCGGGGGTTGTGGTGATTGCGTTCGGCAGTTCCATCGGTGTGATTGTCGGCGCAGTAGCCGGATATATGGGCGGTTTCGTCGACGAAATACTAATGCGCATCGCCGAGTTATTTATGGCGTTCCCGACGATCATTCTGGCGCTGGCGATTACGGCCGCACTGGGGCCGAGTATTCGTAACGCTGTGCTGGCTCTGATCGCGGTGTGGTGGCCGAGTTACGCGCGTGTGGTACGGGCGCTGGTGTTGGAAGTGAAGTCCAAAGAGTTCGTAGAAGGCGCACGTAGCGTCGGCGCTTCGCATTTCTATATTCTCTTTCATACGGTACTGCCGAACTGCATTTCCACAGCAATTGTGGTGGCAACGCTGGACATCGGCAACGCGATTCTGACGTTTGCCGGATTGAGTTATCTGGGGTTGGGGCCCGATCCATCGTCACCCGAATGGGGGCGCATGGTGTCGGTTGGCATAGATTTCTTCGACCAATGGTGGATGTGGCTTTATCCGGGTATGGCAATCGCAATTCTGGTGATGGCCTGTAACTTTATCGGTGACGGACTGCGCGATCTACTTGACCCGCGATCACGACAATAAGGATGATGGTGGCACAGGACGAAGCACCCTTTATGCCGCGATATGGATAATGAATAATTGACGAGCCAAAATCAAGCCAAACTGCCTCGTTCTCGACGTAAACTCATTCGCAACATTATTATTGGGCTGGTTGGGCTTACGATTTGCGGGGCAGTTGTTGTCATTGGTGGAATAGTCTATCTCGGCAACCTCTTTAGTGGAGATGGGATTGGCTTCAACAATCCTCAGTGCTCGGTGTCCAATCCTGCGGGCATCGAAGAAATCGCTGAATTCAAATTCCCGCCGAGCACAAAATTATTGTCAGCAGGTTGTGGAGGTATGCAAGGCTGGGGAGCGTGGACATCTTTTGAGATGAATCCATCCGACCTGAATACCTTTCTGGCAACCACAGGCGTTAAACCACCCTTATCAAATAGCAATCGACCCGAAAAACTTCATTGTGCTTGCGAGAACAACGAGAAAATCACTGATTATCTCTACGGTGATTATTCAAGCTACAACAACAATCATAGTTGGAGAGAAGAAGTGTTCATCGACACCCATGATAAAAACCTCTACACCGTTTACTTCACCGTGTTAGGCGGCTAAATCCCTTCGGCCTTAGCCTTGTCCCACAGCGCATCCATCTCTGCGAGAGTCCACTCGGCGTGTGATTTGCCCTGCGCGGTGAGACCTTCTTCGACGTAACGGAAGCGGCGGTAGAACTTGGCGTTGGTTTCGCGCAGGGCAGTTTCAGGATCAACTTTAAGCCAGCGTGCCCAATTGGCGACCACAAACAGCAGATCACCAATTTCCTCGGCGCGGTTGTCGTCATCGGTGGCGGTGAGAACTTCGTTTAGTTCCTCGCGCACTTTGTCGATGACGGGTTCAATGGTATCCCAATCGAAGTGAACTTTGGCGGCTTTTTCCTGATAGCGCAGGGCTTGCATCAAGGCGGGAATGCCTTTGGGGATGCCATCCAAAATCGACTCGCGTTGGATGCCTTCGGCGGCGTGTTCCACTTTCTTGAGCGCGTCCCAATTCGCCAGCACTTCACCTGCGTTCTTGGCTTCCACATCCCCCCACACATGCGGATGGCGGTGGATCAGCTTACGGTTGATGTGGCTGATGACATCACTCATCTTGAACTCGCCGTCATCAATAGCGATTTGGGTGTGTAAAAGTACCTGTAGCAGCAGATCGCCCATTTCTTTGTAGAGTTCAACCGGATCTTCCGCGTCGAGTGCTTCGAGGACTTCGTGGGTTTCTTCCAACAGATAACGCCGCAGCGAGAGATGTGTTTGTTCTTTATCCCACGGGCAGCCTTCCGGCGCACGCAGATGGGCGATAATCTCCTGAAACTGCTCAAAACTCGACATCTTGCCGAGCGTGGGCACATACAGCGAGGTCATATGTTTGATGTGTTCGCTGCGGTCAATTTCGTAGAGTGGCAGATGCTCAACCAACGGATTATCCGTTCCGGCGGCGTGGATAAGCGTTACCTCGAACTCGTCAGGATACTGATTCATGAGTGTCAATTTGACGTTACCAGCGACTTCACGGCTGTAGACCTGTCCCAGCAGCGCGGGAACATCGGGATTAATGGGCGGATGGTGCATGGCAGCGACAGTAATACCATCTAAAATTTGTAGGCCATCCATCGCGTCCACGCCTAAAGCCGCGAGTATCGGCTCGACAAAGCTGATACCACTGACAATCTCGACTTTGATATTTTCATCTTTGGCCGCTTGCAGCAGTTTCAAGATGGTACTCTCACCTACCAGCGGATCACCGGGCACGGCATAGACTACATCGCCTTTACGGGCGGCGGTCATGACCCGCTCGACAATCGCGGCGTAGACATCGGCAAAGGCCGGAATGCTCTCATAGAGGTCATCGCAGTATTGGTAGGTAATATCCTCGCCCTGTGGCAAACACGGTACACAATTGTGCTGTGAAGTGCGGACGATGACCGTTTTGGCTTGCTTGAGTGTGCGCCATGCGCGGCGTGAAAGATCGTCTACTTCGCCGGGGCCAAGGCCGAGAAGAGTGAGTGTCATAGTAAGTATCCTTACAATTTATCGTGTTCATTACATCTATTAGTTTAGCAGGTGGCTAAGCCACCACAAACAAAATAGGCAAGACCAATTGGCCTTGCCTGATTTGAATTCATATTCACTACGCGAAACGCGGTACAGCGATTAACGCTTGGTGTAGGTTGGAGCCTTACGAGCGCGCTTGAGACCTGGTTTCTTACGTTCCTTGATTCGGGCATCTCTTGTCATATAACCCGCATCACGCAGTTGGGGCTTGCTGGTCTCATCAACCTTGACCAGCGCACGGGCAATCCCCAAGAGGATCGCGTCACGCTGACCGGAGATGCCACCACCATTGACGTGAACACTCACATCATAGGTCTTAGCCTGACCGAGCAGGGTCAACGGCTCCAGCAAAATATCTACATCGCCGGGGCGGGGCAGATAATCGCTACCGTCTTTGTCATTAATAATCACGCTACCTGTGCCGCCAGCGGTAATCCGCACGCGGGCAGTTGCAGCTTTGCGTCGGCCAATGCCTTCGTAATATTGTGCAGCCATACTTTTCCTCTTTACAATTCCAGAACTTTAGGCTTTTGACCGATGTGCGGATGTTCAGCGCCAGCGTAAACATGGAGCTTCTTCAGCATGTTACGCCCCAAAGATCCGTCCGGCAGCATACCCTTAACGGCAGCAGTAATGGGACGATCTGGGAACTTGCGGAGTTGATCACGCAGGTTGATCTCCGAGAGTCCACCGGGATAGCCCGAGAACTTGTAATAGATCTTTTCGTCTAACTTGTTACCGGTGACCGCGATCAATTCACAGTTAATGATGATCACAAAATCGCCGACATCCTGGTTGGGGACGAACACTGGTTTGTGCTTGCCACGCAGAATAGGGGCAATCGCTGAGGCGAGACGACCAAGCGTCTGACCTTTCGCGTCCACAATCCACCAAGCGCGTTCCTCTTCCAGTGGTTTAGTGACGTATGTCTTATAGAGTGCCATTTCCAATAATCCTCTCAGCGAACGTCGCGCGCCCGCACCTTCTCATAATTGTCCTGATCTTGCGTCCAACTGAGGGAAAACAGATCAGCGGGAATTTCTTACCAGTTTATTCGTTATAACGCACAACTTCCAGAGTCAATCCCTGCGGCGGTGCGATTGGCAGCCCTTCGACCAGTTGGGCGCGGTTGAGGAGTTCCTCAAACCGTTCCAATGGGATCCGATTCTGCCCCACCTGCACCAGCATCGCGACCATTCGCCGCACCATATGCTGGAGAAAACCGTTCGCTTCTACCGTATACGTCATCAGCGTCCCGAATTCGGTCTGCTGTGCCGCCCACTCCGACTGGAAAACCGTCCGAATGGTGACTTCGCCCTGTGTTGGTTTACCCAACGCGCCGAAGTCTTTCTCGCCAAGGAACAGATTTGCGGCCTGTTCCATCAACTCACTATCAACACTTTGTCGCAACTGCCATACACGCTCCCGAAGGAGTGGCTGCCGTTGTACTGCTACCAGAACCCGATACCGATAGAGGCGGCTGAGCGCATCATAACGGGGGTGAAAACCGGGCTGCTGGCGGATGTCCTGTAAAGCGATGTCCTGCGGCAGTCGAGCGTTAAGGGCACGTAAGAGATCGTGATCCTTGTGCGCCCACTCAACATCAAAGGCGATTACCTGTCCGCTGGCGTGTACACCCGTATCCGTGCGTCCTGCCCCGCTGACCGTCACCTGCTGACCACTGACGTTGGCTATTGCCTGCTCAACCGCCGCTTGAATGCTGGGTATGCCACTGGCTTGCCGCTGAAACCCTTGATAGGCTGTGCCATCATAGGCCAGCGTTGCCCGGTAACGCATCCATCACCCAACAGTTTCTTAGGCAGTTGCGTCTTCGCGCTCGGTCAGTTCAAGCAGCACCATTTCGGCGCGATCCCCGTGACGTGGCTCGATCTTGTAGATGCGAGTGTAGCCACCGGGACGATTCTCGAAACGGGGCGCAATATCAGCGAACAGCTTGTGTACCAATTCGCGGTCATTACCCAAGCGGCTGGCAGCCAAGCGTTGAGCATGAACTGCGTCCGATGCCTCGCCGCCTTTGCTGCGCTTCGCCAACGTAATCAGCTTCTCAACATAGCCACGCACGAAGTCAGCCTTCGCACGAGTGGTACGGATGCGCCCGTGTTCCAGCAGCGCACGCGTCAAGATCAACTTGAGCGCTTGACGTTCGCTACCGTTACGGCCTAATTTCTTTCCATATACGCGATGACGCATGATACTGTCCTCAGTCCGTTACTCAGACGTGTTGTATTCAGCCATATCGGGCTGATCGTTCAGATAACCTTTGTCCTTCAGCTTTTCGACCAGTTCGTCCAACGATTTCTCGCCGAAGTTACGGATCGCCAACATGGCATCGGGGCCGCGTGCCAGCATGTCTAGCACATCACCGACGGTGGTGATGCCGGTACGCTTGAGCGAATTGAAGACACGCACACTGAGGTCGAGTTCTTCAATCGGCTTTTCGTACAGCTCAGCCTTACGACCATGCGTTTCTTCCGCCGGTTCGTTGCTATCGCTGACAAAACCTTCATCAGGCTGAATGCCGCTAATAACCACCAAATGCTTTTGCAGGATTTGCGCGGCCTGGCTCAGAGCATCTTCGGGGCGGATAGTTCCGTCCGTCCAAATTTCCAGAACCAACCGGTCGTAATTGGTACGCTGACCAACACGCGCCCGCTCCACGTCAAAGTTCACGCGGCGCACCGGGCTGAAAATCGCATCCACGGGCAGTTCGCCAATGGGTAAACGACCACGATCTTCCGCAGGGCTGTAACCACGACCAGACTGGACTTCAAATTCCAGTTCAAGGTGGGCATCCGGCGCATCCACTGTAAACAGATACAAATCGCTGTTGACGATTTCGACTTCCGCCGGACAAATGATGTCGGCAGCCGTCACTGTACCTTCGCCACGATGCTCCAAACGCAAACGCGCCGGTGCATCCGTATCAAACAACTTCAAACGCAACTGCTTGACTTGCAAAATCAATTGCGTCATGTCTTCACGAACGCCCGGAATAGCCGAGAATTCATGATGTACATCCGAAACACGAATGCTGGTGATCGCTGCACCGGGCAGTGATGACAACAGCACGCGTCGCAACGCTGTACCGAGTGTTAAACCGTAACCGCTTTCAAGAGGGCTGATAATAAAACGCCCGTAATTACGGGAGGTCGCATCACCCTCAACCTTGTGCGGCAGAACCATATTATTCGTAACCAAATCGTTAAACCTCCTGGTCAACTGCCGGTAAACTCTAGAAACCTGAAAATAACCTGTATTTTCTGGAAATTGAGCGAACCAGTTAGACACGGCGACGTTTCGGCGGGCGGACACCGTTGTGCGCCACAGGAGTCACGTCGGAAATCGAGCGCACTTTCAGCCCGCTGGACTGAATAGCACGAATGGCGGCTTCACGACCGGGGCCGGGACCCTTGATGAATATGTCCACTTCCTGCATACCTTGCCCCTGAGCATTTTCAGAAGCAACCTGCGCGGCCATACGAGCGGCATAGGGTGTGCTTTTGCGGCTGCCCTTGAAGCCCGATGTACCGGCGCTGGCCCATGCAATCACATTGCCAAGCTGGTCAGTCATCGAAACAATCGTATTATTGAACGTCGCATGAACATGCGCCTGTCCGTAGGGAATATTTTTGACGGCTTTCTTACTGCTGCGTCGTCCCGCCGTCTTCTTGACTGGTGTACGTGCCATAACTTTTCCTTACTTACTGGTCTAATGCGGGAAAACGCGCCCTGCCCAAACTGGAATCAGAGCGCTGGTCTCCAATGTCAATTCGTTACCTGATAGAGGCGACCCTACATAGATCGCCTCTACAAATAGACTGAGTTGTTGAAGCAATCCGATAGGGATTACTTCTTGGTTGCACCACGACGGCGACCACGACCCGGAACCGTCTTGCGGACACCTTTTACGGTACGCGCATTGGTACGGGTTCGCTGTCCATGTGCCGGCAAATGACGACGATGGCGCATACCACGATAGCAACCAATATCTTGCAAGCGCTTGATATTACCTAATATCTGACGGCGCAAATCGCCCTCAGTGGTCAGCTTGCCGATTTCTTCGCGCAGCTTCTGCATATCATCTTCGGTCAGTTCACGGGTCCGGGCATCCGGACTAATTCCAACTGCCGCCAAAATTTTGCGGCTGGTCGGACGACCAACACCGAAAATGTAGGTCAGGCTGACTTCGATACGTTTATCGCGGGGCAGATCCACCCCTGAAATACGCGCCATGTGTCTTTTCCTCTATGAATGAGTCGCCACTAACCTTGGCGCTGCTTGTGCTTCGGATTTTCGCAGATGACCATTACGTGTCCGTGACGCTTGATCACACGACACTTTGGGCAACGCGGCTTTACAGATGCTGTTACACGCATGATTGATTACCCTCAAGATTTCCATAAGGCTTAAGATTTTACTGGTTTTCGATCTTAATGTCTACGGTCAGTTTCGACCATTATGTAGTATCAAGATCCGAAAACATAAGAGGTTACATTCGTAATGATGAACAAGAGCTCAACGTTACGAACACAATTACTGCACATTATTAGATTGCAGCACCCCGTCATATCTTACTTAACACAAATCCAGATTGTTTAACCACAGAGACGCAGAGAGTATTAAGATAACACAATTCGTTGTATACCGTCTTGTAGTATAGGAACATTAAAATTAATCAGTAACCCAAGAAAAAGCCCTGTCGTTTTCAAATAGAGATAACCTGTGCTTTATGTACCGGCGCTAGTTGGTCAACTGCTTTCAATTCAACAATGAGACGACCAGCCACTAAAATATCAAGCTTTCCTTCTCCTACTGGACTTCCCTTATAGTTGATCCGAATTGGCGCTTGCCGAACATATGGAATCTGACGCGCTTTCAACTCTTGGCATAAGGCTTCTTCGTAAACAATCTCCAAAAATCCCGGCCCTAACTCGCGATGAACCTCAATTGCAGCACCAATAACCGCTTGAGAAAGTTGGTTTAATGCACTATCTGATTCACGCCGCATAATAAAGCGAAGCCTTTTCTCTTTCTCTCTGCGTCTCTGCGGTTAACCTGTATTGAATTACGGCAGAGTCAGGATGATCGGTTTACCGTCCGTCACCGCAATCGTATGTTCGAAGTGGGCGCAGAGTGAGCCGTCTTTGGTCACGACTGTCCATTGATCATCAAGTTCCATTAGATCAGAGCGGCCAGCAATCACCATTGGTTCAATCGCATAGGTCATCCCTACTTGCAACGGTTGATTCTTACGTCCACGCCGCTCGGCAATCCGTGACCACCAATTCGGCACTTCCGGTTCCTCGTGCATGGAACGCCCCACACCATGTCCGGTATATTCATGTGCGACACTATACCCTTGGCTTTCAACATAACGCTGCACAGTCTGCGCCACATCTTTAATCGTATTTGGCAGCACCGAAGCAGCTATCGCTTTATTGAGTGCTTCCTCTGTGACATCCAATAAGCGCTGAACCGTCGCTGGAATATCCTCCATCGCATAGGTATAGGCGCAGTCGCCGACAAAGCCTTGATAGATACAGCCCGTATCCAAGCTGATGATGTCGCCTTCCTTGACGATGCGCTTGGTACTGGGAAGCCCATGCACCAATTCGTTGTTGATGCTGGCGTTGATCGTCCCCGGATAGTTGGGCGCATCCTTCTTGGGATAATCCAAGAATGCCGGTATCGCGCCATGATCGCGAATGACCGTTTCAGCGATTTTATCCAACTCGCCCGTGCTGATGCCGGGACGCAGCGCTTCTTTCATAGCGATATGAGCCTTCGCCACAATCCGTCCTGCCTCACGCATGACCGCAATTTCGTCAGAGGTCTTCAGTATAAGAACCATAATTGAACTCTTTATCACTTGAGGGCGATTCAGTTGCAGGAGAAACTTGGGAAGGGAAGACATGAGACCTTCCCTTATAATTTAAACAGGGATTTACTTGGCCGCGTCCAAAATCTTTTTGATTTCCGCGCTCACGGCTTCCACGCTCTGGTCGGCTTTCAGAACATGAACGAGACCCTTACCTGAAAAATAATCAATCAGAGGTTGAGTCGTCTTGCGGAAAATATCAATGCGTTTGATGATCGCGTCAGCATGAGCATCGTCCGGACGACGAACCAGTTTTTCGCCAGTGGCTTTGATTGACGCTTCCAAACGCGGCGGGAAAGCCTTCTCAGGGTGTTCGACCCATTTAATATCCAACTTTTCAGCGCCTGTATAAACATTATAGCCTTCGCCAGTAGAAGAACTTACGCGCCCAAAAGCACGACGGAACGCATCATACAGATCAAGCTCCATTAAAATGACAGCGTCGATCTTTTCACCTTTTTGGGCTAAATAATTTTCGAGCCACTCGGCTTGATACGGTGTACGTGGGAAGCCATCGAAAATTGCACCATTCGCGGCATCCAGCTGCTGAAGACGTTCTTCCACCATTTTGTTGGTCGTATCGTCACTCACCAGATTACCGGCAGCCATTGTCTCTTGAATTTGCTTGGCAAAATCATCGGTGCGGGTTTTCAAAGCGCGGAACAAATCACCGGTTGAAATCTGCGGGATGCCGCCGTAATTCTGGGTGATGTAAGCCGCTTGTGTGCCTTTGCCCGATCCCTGCACGCCCATCAAAATAATATAGAGTCCCATGTGTGATTCCCTTAAAAGAATTTTCGCGATAGCGCGAAAGGACGAGGCACATGCCTCGTCCTTTAATAATCACCTATGTAACTGCGAGTCCAACCCGGCCTAGTTCATGAAGCCTTCGTAGTTACGCATCACCAATTGGGCTTCAATCTGGCGCATGGTGTCGATGACCACGCCGACCACAATGATTAGGCCCGAACCGGTAATGACCAATGCCGCGTTATTGCCCGATGTACCAGCCACCGCTTCGGTCGGGAAAATGATGCGGTTGAGCAGGTCAACAAAACCCGGCACAATCGCGATAATCCCAAGGAACAAAGCACCGACCAGCGTAATCCGGCGCGTCACCCGTTGGATGTATTCCTGTGTCCGTTTGCCGGGACGAATACCGGGGATGAAACCACCGTTGCGTTGGAGCTGATCGGATAGGTCTTGCTGCGCCACCATAATGTCCGTATAAACGAAGGTGAAGCCCACGACCAGAATGAAGAACACAGCCCAATAGGCTAAACCTTGATGGTTACCGAATTCTTGGGTAATGTCGGTACGCACTTGACCTTCTGGCAACAAATTCACCAGAATGGCAGGCAGAGTGATAATCGACTGTGCGAAAATCAGCGGGATCATGCCTACCGCGTTGACCTTCAACGGAATGTGGGTCGAACCGCCGCCGTACTGCTTACGTCCACGGACGCGCTTACCGTATTGAACCGGAATGCGCCGTGTACCTTCAGCAATTACAACGATCACCACCAAACTAACCAGCACGATTACAACGAATAGAATCAAGTTGAACAAGGGTTGGGTACTGTTATTCAACAATGTTGAAAGCTGACCCGGTGCTTGCGACACTATGCCCGCAAAAATGATGATCGACAAGCCGTTACCAATGCCCTGCTCGGTAATCAACTCGCCTAACCAAATGGCGAACATTGTACCGGCTGTCATGGTGGCGACAACTGCCAATCCCAGCAGATTTAAGCCGAAGCCCGGAATAATGGGCGCACCACCCAATGTACCGAAAATATTAATTTGACCAATGGCTTGCAAAATAGCCATCGGAATGGCAAGGAAGTACGTATACCGTTGTATTTTTTCCTGACCACCCGGTTCACGCTGCATCTGTTCGAGACGCGGGATCAGAGGAACCAGCAGTTGTAGAATAATTTGTGCGGTGATGTACGGATACACACCCATCGCTAAAACACTGAAGTGTTTCACAGCGCCACCAGAAAGCAGATTGAGTGTACCGATTAGACCGCCCGATTGTGTATTCAACAAGTTTTCGAGCGCCGCCGGATCGACACCGACCACAGGCACATGCGCCCCAAACTGGTAAATCAACAGAATCAGGCCGGTAATGAGAAGCTTTGTCCTCAGGTCCGGCAGCCGCCATGCGTTGCGGAATGCATCAAACATAACCGTCAATCTCCTGTAAACAAAATGATGAGTATCAGGTACTTAAAGCAACACGATTTGATACCGTGTTACAGTTATACCTAACCTCATCATGGTTTGCGACTTCTTTAGTTCTCGCCGTAAATCTTGGCGAGTTCTTCCTTGCGATGTTTGCGGAATGTGGCACGAATGCCCTTGATACGCAGCGGGATAATATCGACGCTGCCGCCAGCCGCTTCAATCTTTGCTTTAGCACCGGCTGTTACACGGTGAGCTTTCACCGTCAACTTCTTGCTGATGCTTTCGCCGTTGCCCAGAATGACCACAGGCACAAACGCGTTACGGATCAAACCACGTTCTGCCATCAAGCTTGGTGTCACCACCGCGCCTTCATCCATCAGAGCAACTAAACGATCCAGCCGCACTTCTTGATGTTCAATGCGGAAAATGTTGTTAAAACCGCGCTTGAAAGGTAACTTGCGAACCAATGGCACGCTACCACCTTCAAAGCCCGCGCTCTTCGGCTTACCACCGCGCGAACCTTGACCTTTAATACCGCGACCGCCGTAGCGACCTTGACCGGCTGCGTTACCGCGACCGATGCGCTTGCGCTTCTTCTTCGCGCCTTCGTTCGGGCGCAACTCGTGTAACTTCATGACTCAACTTCCTCCACAAGAACGAGGTGGCGGATTTTGTAGATCATGCCCCGGATTTGAGGCGTGTCTGTATGGACCACCGTCTTGTTTAGCTTACGCAGACCCAGCGCCAATACGGTCGCCTTCTGAGTCTTATCGTAACCAATGCTGCTCCGAACGAGCTTAACTGATAATTTAGCCACTCTTCCGACTCCGTTCCCAGAATGGTAGGAGGTCAGCGACTTCTTTGCCGCGTATGCCTGCCATCTCTTGCGGTGTGCGGAGTTGCCCTAGCGCAGCCAATGTTGCCATTGTCACGTTCAAAACGTTATTGCTGCCTTGGCTCTTGCTCAACACATCACGGACACCAACTGCTTCCAGTACCGCACGGACACCACCACCGGCCACGACACCCGTACCGGGTGAAGCAGGACGCAGCAATACACGCGCACCACCATATTCAGCCACTACAGGATGAGGAATGGTCGTACCAGAAAGTGAAACCTTGACCATCTGGCGGCGAGCCACTTCTGACCCCTTGCGGATGCTGTCGGGCACAGCGCGTGACTTGCCGATACCGATGCCGATGCGGCCTTTATTGTCGCCCACAACGACTACAGTACGGAAGGCAAAGCGGCGACCGCCCTTGATAACCTTGGCGACGCGTTTAATATCAACCACGCGTTCGTCAAGCTCTTCTTTGTCTTCGTCACGGTCACGTTGCCGGGGTTCACGGTCACGGCGCGGCTTGTTATCGCCACCAGCAGCTTGTTCAGGGCTGCCACTGCCCTCAGGCGCACCAGTACCGGTACCTCGACGTTTTCTTTTCTTTGGTTCGTCAGCCATTTTTTACTCCAGCCCTTAAAATTCTAAGCCGCCCTCACGAGCGCCTTCAGCCAGTGCGGCCACGCGACCATGATAACGGTAGCCACCGCGGTCAAATACTACTGTTGTAATCCCGGCACTCTTCGCGCGTTCGGCTAGCAATTTGCCGACAACCTTGGCCGAGTCTACCTTGTTCTTATCGTTAATTTGCTTGGCGACTTCTTTATCAATCGTCGAAGCGGAAGCCAATGTCTTACCATCCACGTCATCGATCACCTGTGCGAAAATGTTTTCGAGGCTGCGATAGACGTTCAAGCGTGGGCGCTGTGCCGTGCCCTTAACCTTGGCGCGAACACGCCGATGGCGGCGGTTGCGGGACTCTGTCTTTTTCTGTGATTGTGATGCCATCTCTTATTTCCTCAGTTCGCCACGCATTTGAGCAAAACCCTGTGTCTTGCTCAGTACACGGCTCTCAGTATGCTTACTTCGCCTTACCCGCTTTACCAGCCTTGCGGCGGATGACTTCATCGCTGTAACGCACGCCCTTGCCCAAGTAGGGTTCCGGCGGACGCAGCTTACGAATGTTGGCAGCCACCTGCCCGATCAACTGCTTATCCACACCATCGATGTGAATAGTAGTGCCTTTGTCTTCGGTCGTGAAGGAAATTCCCGGCGGCGGGTTGACGATAACTTCGTGCGAAAAACCAAGTTTCATAACAAGATCTTTACCACGGAGATCGCCGTTGTAACCCACGCCTTCGATCTTCAGCGTGCGGCGGAAGCCAGTCGACACACCATTGACGTTGTTCGCCAGCAGCGCACGAGCGAGGCCATGCAGCGCACGGTGTTGACGGGCATCACTAGGACGCTCCACCAGCAGTTCGTTGCCTTCCTGCTTGACGGTCATATCCGGCGGCATTGTCAGATGCAATTCGCCCTTTGGCCCTTTGACGGTGACATCAGCATTGTTAATCGTGACGCTCACCTTGGCCGGCAGGGTAATCGGTTTTTTACCAATACGGGACATAATATTTCTCCCTTACCACACGTAACACAGCACTTCGCCGCCCACGCCTTCGCGCCGGGCTTGCTGTGCTGTCATTACGCCTTTCGGCGTGGTCACGATAGCGATACCCATGCCGCTCATAACGCGCGGCAGTTCTTGGCGAGGACTGTACACCCGGCGACCGGGCTTGCTCACGCGCTCAAGATGGGTGATAACGGGACGACGTTCACGCCGCGCACCGTAATACTTTAATGTGATATGGATCATGGTGGCGGGTTTCTCGTCGCCAATCACATATCCCTCAATGTAGCCCTCAGCTTGTAAGATGCGGGCAATCTCTACTTTGATTTTTGACAGCGGAACATCGACCTCGGTACGCCCAATCATTAGCGCGTTCCGGATACGTGTCAGCATATCTCCAACTGGATCGGTAATCATGCGGTTCCCCCTACCAGCTCGACTTCACAACACCGGGGATTTTTCCCTGGAGTGACATCTCACGAAAATGAATGCGGCACAGACCGAAGCGGCTGATGTAGCCGCGTGGGCGACCACATATTTTGCCTGAGTTCGGGTCTACGAACTGGCAGCGGTTGCGAACGCGTGTCTTGAACTTGCGCCGTGTTTCACGGGCGACCATTGATCTTTTCGACATTGTTCTCTGTCCTAATTCTCTTTAAACGGCATCCCGAGCAGCTTGAGCAAGCGGCGGCCTTCGTCATCCGTCTTGGCCGTAGTCACGATGGTGATTTCCATGCCGCGTACCTTATCAATCTTGTCATACTGGATTTCCGCGAACATCAACTGCTCACGCAGACCCAGTGTGTAATTGCCACGCCCGTCCATCTTGGCAGGCACACCCCGGAAGTCACGTACACGGGGCAGGGCAATGTTAATC
>JACDGI010000805.1 GCA_013821665.1 Anaerolineae bacterium | reverse complement strand
ATCAATAATCAGCACGTTTTCGCCCGGACGTAAAAATTCAGCCGAAACCAGCAGATTAACCTCGCCGCCTTTGGTGTGGCTGGGCGCAGTTTCCAAGAACACAGGGCCGGACATGGTGATCGGTTTGGTTTTACGGGCATAGACCACCGGTACTTTGAGGACATAACCGGCCATCAGCGACGGGGCGATGCCGGAAATTTCGGCTGTGAGAATGCGGTCAATCTTCACGCTGCCGAAGATTTTTGCCATTTCCTCGCCCATCTGCATCATTAAATCGGGGTAGATCTGGTGGTTAAGAAGGCTGTCAATTTTAAGTATGCCGCTGCCAAGATTCTGACCTTCCGCCAGAATGCGTTCCTGAAGTACTTTCATTGTCCTGTTGTCCTTATCAATTGTCTGAATAACAAAAAGCGCGACTGCTTAAGTGCGCTCATGAACTAACACAAGTATCTATGTTAAAGCTGCAAGCTTCATCTTAATAATGATTATAGCGACCAACTACACTCTAGTCTTCAAGCCGAGTCATTACTATGTCTCAGAAGTGAAGCTGTTTCTGACATGGAGTTTGAGATAAGTGTTTCAAGTTCAGTCGAACGCATTGTGTTGCTAATATACAGTAACACAAGATACTCCTTAAACTTAGGTTCCATCCAATCATCTTCATAGTCATCAAAATTAGTTTGGAGAGTAAAGATTTCTCCACGAGGCTCACCAAATTCGAAGTAATCCCCAATGAATGAGCTATGACGGGCGACCCAAGATATATTTAGGATGGCCTCAAGTTTTGTCGCAATTTGATTTAAGTCTCCAGAATGAAAGCCATATAAATCATAATTGGTCATCGTTTGATTAACTCTTTGGGTTTGTCAGTGTGCTGCCGCCCGCTTCTTCATATACTTCAGCGTAGAAAGCAGAATACTTGCCAGCGGTGAAGCGCTTGCCGAGTTCGCCGCCGGTTTCCTGCCCTGCGGCTGACCGAAGCGAGGCTTCCATCTGTTCAAGACTGTCGAAATAGATTTCGAGGATGCGGTAATAAGGTGCTGCCCCGATAGGACTACCTAATACATTGACCACCTGCCGCCGTTCGATATTCGGCATCCGCTCGACCAGTGCCAATAAATCGTTGTAGGCTTTTTCGAACACACCGATGTTAGCGGGTGTCGAAAAGGTAATCATGAATTTGACCATGTGGGCGGCATCCTATGGGACTAATCAAAAACCGGGCTGTTTCCAACCCGGTTCTGATTATATCCACAAATTTTCACAATTCGGAGGGATTACTTTTTGTTTCCGCTGTTGAGCAGTAAACCAATGACCATACCGATGCCGAGGGCAACCAGCAGCGCCGAAATTGGATTTTGGCGCACCACCTTGGTCGCTTCACTTCCCATTTGCTCAACCGAGTTGGTATTGAGGTAATGGGCGGCTTTCTCTAAACCTTTAGCGACTTCATCAGCCGTCTGACGCGCCGTCGCATCGTCAGTCGTTTCGTGGGCTTCTTTGCGGATGCTTTCCGCCGCATGGTTCAACTGCTTAACGGCTTCTTTACGCACACTGTTGGCGCGTTGGCGCAGTTCGCGTCCGAGTTCGCCCAATTCTTTGGCGACATCTTGGGCAGCATCCTGTACCTTTTCACCTGTTCCATTTTGACCGTTCATTATTATTGTTCTCCTCGCTTTTCACATCACTTGCGGGATTGAATGATTTTGTTGCGGTAACCGTTGTGCCGCGCCGATTGATACATGAACGTTACAACCGTATTTTGTAGCCAGAATATCACAAAATAGTCCGATGGTAAACAAAACAAAATTGTCGGCTAATATAAAATCTCAACTATTCGTTTATGCTTACTTTATCCTTTTCGCCTTAGGCTTTTTATAAGAAGACTCTAACGCACAACCGTATCAGCACTAGGGTTCTATGTTATAATTAGTCTGTGAAATTAGGAACAAGTTGAAATATAAACTGTAATGAAATCGAACGGTGAAGCGCCTGCCACCATTGTCCAAATCCAAAACCTGACCAAGCACTATGATGAAGGTGGTCAAAGTCGGAAGGTGCTGGATAACGTCAATCTGGAGATTGAAGAAGGCGAATTCTTCGTGATGTTGGGTAAGAGCGGAAGTGGTAAGAGTACACTCCTTAACCTCATCAGTGGTATTGATCATGCAGACTCCGGGCATATTGTGATCGGTAACACGGACATCACCGCGCTCAACGAAAAACAGCAAACCCTCTTCCGACGCGACAAGATTGGCATCATCTTTCAATTTTTCAACTTGATACCGACCCTCACCGTTCTGGAAAACATCACACTACCGGGCGAACTGCGCGGGGATAACCGCCGTACAGTCGAACAGCGTGGACGGGCATTGCTCGAACGCGTCGGTTTGAGTGACCGTGCCGAAACCTATCCTGATCGCTTGAGCGGTGGTGAACAGCAGCGGGTGGCGATTGCGCGGGCTTTGGCCCATGAACCCATGCTCGTGTTGGCTGATGAACCTACGGGCAACTTAGACGAAGATACAGGACAAACTGTACTAAAGTTACTCTTGGAACTGACGCGCGATGCGGGTAAAACTTTGGTAATGGCAACACATAACCCTGAGATTCTTCCCTATGCAGACCGTGTTTGCCGCATTCATGAGGGCAAATTGGTCGTAACACTTAATCATGAGCCTGCTATATCCAATCGTTAGCGGGATGCAAGGTTATTGGGCATAATTAGATTTATTGCTGATCTTGGAAGGAAGTCCTTATAGCACTGAAAGGTTCAGCACAATGACGGACCCTGACCCAGCAGTCATCAAGCAATTATTAGCCGATCTTCGGGGATTCGATAAAGAGAAGCGCCGCACCGCCGTGATGAAACTCGGCGTAATGGGTGGCGAAGACGCAGTACGGGCGCTCATTATGGCTGTCCGTAATGACCATGAAGATCTGATTACACGCGGACGCGCTGCCCTTATGTTGGGCAAACTCCGTGACATCCGCGCTGTAGACCCCCTGATTCGTGCCTTAGACGCACCCGGTTTCCAAACACCTGTATACGCTGCCGAAGCGCTTGGCAAAATTGGTGATCGCCGTGCGATTGACCCGCTCCTAGCGGCCATGAATTCCGGCAACGAGACCTTCCGTAAAGCAGCCATCGAAGCGCTGAAGAAGCTCGGTTACATGCCGGAGCGGATGACGAATTAGTTATTCGCGGTGCCGCATAAATACAAGGCTGCTTGAAAGATTTCAAGCGGTTAGGAATGTGGTGCAATTTCATCAAACTGAAAAAACGGGCGAGACGGTGATGCCGAACTCGCCCGTTTTTATTTGGCGAAAAGGCTGATGGTGTCATTCACAGTGGCTGAAAAACCCATTCAGGATAAACTAGTAGACGACCACAGAAATAAACTAAGAAAGAGTGTATCCTAAAGCAATTGTGAGAGAAGGATACTGGAAAATGGGACGAAAACAAAACCATCGGATCGTGTTGAGC
>JACDGI010000804.1 GCA_013821665.1 Anaerolineae bacterium | reverse complement strand
ATTCAGGCGCGCCTTTTGTTTATTTGAATGTAGACGATTACCATGTTAACGGTAGCGGAAGTTTTGAAGTTAAAGCAGTTTGCCGGGGCGCAGTTGGTGGCGGGTGAAAACGGCATCCATAAACCGATTGCGTGGGTGCATGTCGCCAGCGTGCCGGACGCGCCTCGCTGGATGCACGGTGGCGAACTCGTGTTGACCACCGGTCACAATATCCCGAAATCAGCCGAGGATCAGCGCCAGTATATTCAGCAGATGGCCGATAAAGGTGTGGTTGGTTTGGTACTCAGCATCGGGCGTTATGTTGACCATGCTCCTGATGATCTGCGCGAACTGGCTGATAAAAACGATTTTCCACTGATTGAAATTTCGTATCAACAGCCCTTCATCGACATGGCGAAGGCTGCTAACGAACGCATCGCCGAAGAAAATATGGCGATGGTCACGGGCGCACTCGATATTCAACAGCGCTTAACCCAACTGGTGCTGGATGGTGGCGATCTCAAGCAGTTGGCTTCACGTATGGCGGGTCTGCTAGGGCAGTCGATAAGCATCGAAAATGAGCGTTTTGAAATCCTCGCCAGTGCCAACGTAGCAGCCGTCGATGAAGCACGGCGTTTTACCGTGAGCGAAGGCCGTACTGATCCGCGTTTGGTTGCCGCTTTGGAAGAACGTAATATCCTGCCGGAAATACGTCAAACGCTACGTCCTGTCTATATCCCACAGATGCCGGATGTCGGCTTGGAACTGGAACGCATCCTCGCGCCGATTGTGGTACATGGTGATATTTACGGCTACGTGTGGATTATCGCGGATGACCGTCCATTGACCGATCTGGACAGCATCGCTATCAACATCGGGGCGACAGTGGCCGCGCTGATGATGCTCTATCAAGAATCGGTACAAAGTGCCGAGACCTCGCTCAAAGGAAATTTGCTGTCGCAGCTTATCCAGAGCGAAACTGGCCGCGAGGTTATCCTGACCGATCAGGCGCTACGCTACGGCGTGGATTTGTCGGGCAAATACGTCATGCTGTTGGTTGAGACTGACGAGCGTAATACCCAGCGGATGCTTCAACTTTACCGGCGTGTCAATCGCTTAGCAGGGCTGCATAGCTGGCGGGCAGTGGTTGGACAGTTTGCAGGTGAAGTCGTTGTCCTGACTCAAGCCGACCAAAATGTGCAGCAGATGATTAGCCAGATACAAGCTGAGGTCAACGGTGGGTTAAGTTTCCGCGTGGGTGTGAGCGGGGCGCAGCAGGGCGCGGACGATGTGAGTAAGGCGCATCATCAATGCCGTGAAGTGCTGCACATCACACGACGATTGCATGACGAGCACAGCGCCGTGTTCTTTGATGGACTCGGCTACATTCATGCCTTGTTTCGGGCGGGGAAAGACAGCCTGACGACCAACCTTTATGTACCATTGGTGCGGCGTTTGTTAGAGGCGGGCGAATCAGATCTCTTTGACACGTTGGAAGGGTATCTTGATGCAGGTGGCAATGGTGTTCAAACCGCCGAAATTCTGCACATCCATCGCAGCACCTTGAACTACCGGCTTGATCGACTGAAAGAATTATGTCAGGTCGATCTGGGTGATCCGCTGACGCGCATGAACTTACAGGTCGCGCTGAAACTGCTGCGGCTTTTTGAGGTGGAATAATGGCTACAGAGGTTGTTTCGCATTCAAATTTTAACGTTTTAAACTTAAATGAGCCTGAAATGTATTCCGGGCGAATTGAGTCTTATGCTGTTGACCGGCAGCAATTGACCCTTAAGTTCTTTAGCCAAAAAGATGAATTCAGCGCTGCTTTTATAATTCATTTGACTATGGTTCAGTATCTCGATTTACCTGCAAGCTGGCAGGGAGCCAATATTCATACGGCATCTGAGGAAAGTTGTTGGGATTTGCTGAGGCAGGTTTTGGGGCCTGCTGTAGCCAAACCGGATGTGATGATCAAAAATGGGCTGTTAGAAGATTTCCGATTGTTTACTATTTATGTCAGGCAAACCAATTATCGGATATTAGCTGCAAAAACGATTGAATTGGTCGCCCCGTAGATAACCTGAAAACCATCGCAGCACTTTGAACTACAGTCTTGTTCGGTTGAAAGAAATAAGTCAGGTCGCGCTCAAACTGTTGAGGCTTTTTGAGGTAGAATAACAACATCGTCATTGGGTGTGAGGATGAAATCAATGACTGAAAAAGATTATGTGGTTTTAGTCGATTTACGTGTAAAACCAGAAACCCGCAAACAAATTGAAGAACTGGCGCATCGTCGTGGTTACGACAGCACGGATGAGTACGTTCGCGCTTTAATTGCCTCTGATGCTAATGCACACGGTGAACCTGTTGACCTTGATGATGAGGGTGATCCAATTGAGGATTTTCGTCAGGGATGGAAAGACGCTATGACAGGCAAGACTTTACCCGCTTCCGCACTCTGGGATCTCGGTGATGACGATTAATCCTCCTGTAAACGTTGAACTGTCTGAACGGTTTCAAAAAGTCATCAAAAGGCTACTTAAGAAGTACAAGCATATTCAGAGCGATGTTCAAACATTGATCGACCAATTGGAAGTTGGTAGTACTCCCGGTGATCGGTTGCAACAGGTTCGGCACCTTGTATATAAGGTGCGGGTCAAAAACACTGATGCTGCCAAAGGGAAAAGCGGTGGTTATCGGGTCATCTATTATGTCAGGACTTCTGATCGGGTGATTTTGATTACCCTTTACTCGAAAACGGAGCAGGTTGACATTAGTGCTGAAGAGATAGAGCAGTTAATCCACGAATTCGAACAATCCACAGACTAATCTCTTAAAATCGTACTTCGTTTAGCTCTTTTTCGCGCGCTTGCCAGTCGGGGAGATATTGGCTCATCATGGCTTTGAAGTCTTTGCCATGATTGAACACGCGCAAGTGAACCAACTCATGCACAACCACACACTCGGCAAGATGCGGCGCGACCCATGTGAGACGCGTACTCAGCGTGATATTTTCGCGGCTGGAACACGATCCCCATTTGCGGCGCATATCACGGAAGCTGATGCGCTTGGGTTCTAAACCCATACGAATCGCCCACAGATTAACCATTGCGATGATGTCTTCGCGGCTGGTTTTTACGGTTGGAACGGGTGGCGGTTCAGTGCCGAGTTTTTGTAGACCACCTTGAATGAATTCAGTCACTTTGGGATTGTCGGGACGCATCCAACGGGGGATGTAAACCTCAAAGCCACCGGGAACCGGACGCATCATCAAACTGCGGCGGTGCTGGCGACGGATGACAATGTTTAGATTGTCAGGGAGATTATTGGTCTTCAAAGGCCAAGAACCCCTCGACATTACTACCGATATACAACGTGCCATCCACAAAAACAGGCGAGGATGAACGCCAATCCCACTGCGTACCCGTGACAATATTCCAGAGTTCTTTGCCGGTGGTCGCGTCGAGGGCATGGAGTAAACCACCTTTTTCGGTCACAGCATAGACGACATTACC
>JACDGI010000803.1 GCA_013821665.1 Anaerolineae bacterium | reverse complement strand
GTTTCGCTCACCACACTGCGGAAGTCGATAGAAGTCAATTCGACTTTCAAGTTGTTGGTTTGCAGTCTTGTTACGTCATTCAAATCGCTGACCAGCGTATTCATACGGTCAACATTGGAACGGATGGTATTGAGGAAGTTCTTCTGGTTTTCATTCACTTCACCCACCATACCGCTGACCAACAAATCGGCAAAGCCCTTCATGGAGGTCAGTGGATTCTTCAACTCATGAGCGACGAAACTGACGAATTCGCTCTTAGATTCATTGGCGCGGGTGAGTTCGGCGTTAATCTGCGCGTTGGTAATGGCGATGCTGGCATGTTCAGCGAGGCGCTGGGCGAAGGCCATATCAACCAGACTGAGACGCGGCTCTTTGTCTTTCTCAAGCACCAAAATGGCGTTGATTTCACCACCTGCCAGCATAGGAATGGTCAATTGGCTAAGCGACCCGCGCAGGCTGGGCGTGTAATTAGGGTCAATCTTGGTATCCGTCACAAGGTCAGGTTGATGTGTACGCATGACGCGCTTGACCACACCTTCTATCGGCCATACGCGACCTTCCGCACCTTTCGGATAATCTTCGGGCGTGTAACCCAATATCGAAATGATTTCGAGATGCGGGTCGTCGTCGCCAGCAACCAAGCCCAAGACACCCGCCGTGGCTGTGCTGTTGGAGATGGCATAGCGCATCGTGATGTCAGCCACTTTTTGCAGATCGAGCGAACGGTTCAACTCTACATCGATACGTTCGAGTGCTTGCAGTTCCGAAACACGTTGGCCGAGTTGCAAGTCGGTCATCTGGAACAGCCGCGCGTTTTCGATGGCGACGGCGGCCTGACCTGCGAATGTGGTCAGCAAATCCGCGTCTTCTTGTAGGTAGATGCCGCCATCTTTTTTGTTAAGGACTTCCAGCACACCCACGACTTTATTTTGTGCGATCAGCGGCACCGCGAGAACAGCGGTGGTACTAAAAGCGCCGGTGGCTTCGCCGCCCCAACGCGGATCATTCGCGGCATCATTGACGATGATGGTTTTACCACTGGTTGCGACTTCCCCCGCCAGACCTCTGTTTTTGGGGAAACTGCGACCAATGAGCGCTTTACCCGATTCACCGGTGGCGACTTTGAATTCCAGACTGTCGCTGTTTTCGTCGGTCAAAAGCAGTGATCCCGCATCTGCGTTAAGAATGTTGACCGCGCTTTGGGTGATCAGTTCGAGCAGGTTCTCGACGTTCAATTCCGACGAGAGTTTCTGACTGATTTCGTTCAAGGCGCTAAGCTGACGTGCGCGCAAATCCGTTTCGGCGAACAGACGCGCTTTTTCCAGTGAGGTTGCCGCCAGTGTGCCAATGTCACTAAAGACGCGCAGTTGGTCGTCGGTGTATTTCTTGCCCGGTTCGGTTGAACCGACTGCCAGAACACCGAGTGTGCTTGAACCGGATTCGAGCGGCACACCCATCCAGCCTTTGAGGTCGAGGCTTTCGTAGATGATAGTGCTGCCGCGTTTATTCATTTCGGCGGCATAGTCTTCCACACGCAGCGGCTTGGCAGTTTTGACGACTTCGCTAAACAGATCACGTCCCATCAACCAGCGGCGGTTTTCACGGTCAGTATAACGTTCGTCATTTTCAAGGAAAAAGGCGAAGAAGAGTTTGTTACTGCCGCGCTCACGCAGGGCAATATAGAAGTAAGGCGCGGAAATCAACCGATCTGTTTGGGCGTAAATGAGTTCGAGCAGATCATCAAATTCGATGGTGAAGTTGACTGCTTGGCTGACTTGACTGAGAACGTCGAGTTCGCGCACACGGCGTTCCAACGATTCAACGACTTGGGCACGTTCAACGGCGACAGCCAACTGTCCGGTCAGGTTTTGGATGAAGCGCAGTTCTTCAAAGCCATAGCGACCGCGTTCAGCACGAGACGGGCCAATACCAACAAAACCGATCAATTCTTTTCGTCCGCGCAAACGTGTGATGACAACCGTTTTCAAGATACCGAGGCGAGATTTTTCGACCAGCAATTCCGGCTGCCACGCACGACCTGCCTCCAGATAAATCTGTTCGTTTTTCTCTAACAAGGTCAATAATGGGCTGGTGGTCTCAAAGTGGACATCGGTTTCCGGCTTGGGTTTGCCATAAGCCGTGAATTCATCGAGCTGCCGGTTGGGAAAGAAAAGAAAAGTACTGGTTGGATTGAGCGAACGGTTTAGTTCTTCGCGGTAGGCTTCTACCAATTGATCGAGTGTTTCCAATTGGGCTAAGCGTGTGGCGAAATTTTCGACGCGTTCCTGAAAGTTCGTGCGCTTACGGAAGTAAATGCGGTTGATGCGTTCCTGCAAGATATTACGGATGGGTAGGAAGAAAACCGCCAGAATAAAGATCGTCAGGGCGATGACGAACTGATTACCCTGTAAGGCCAAGGCTTGATTGGCGACTAAACTCGCACCGAAGACGACCAAGAAGTATCCGACGACCAGCGCCACCAACATAATGCTGTAGGTGATGCCCTGACTAATAACCTGATCAGTATTAATGCGACGATATTGCAGCACCGCATAGGCCAGCGCAATCGACGGCATAATGAAAAAGGGCATGGTTGCCGAGGTGTTGACGTTAAAGATGGGTGTGTTGAGGGTCGCGCGTAAGACCTCGTCCACAATCCAGATGATGAGCGGCACGGTCGCCAAGGCGATACCGATGAGGACGCTGTTGGTCTGGTCACGGATGGCAGCGGAAATGGCCGTCGCGCGACGCTGCAAGAGATTAACAGCCAGCACAATCAACATCAGCACGCCGAAGAACAAGCCGGGCTGCCATGCATCTACGAAACTGTTGGCGTTCGGCGGATTTAGGAAGATGACAATCCCAAGCAGCATCAGTGGAATGCCGATGGCTAACGGCAGCCACTTCAACCATTTATAGCGATAGACAGCATTGATGGGCATCGGGAAGATCAAGGCCAGTGTACCGAGCGAACTGCCGATTAAGGTGGTAAAAATGAGCCACGGTAGGAGTGCGGCGTAAGTGTTGTTGATGTCGAATAATCCGGCCATGAAGATGCCGAGCGTGATCGAGAACAAGCCAGTGAGTTGGGCGGCGCGTTGTTCGGGACGCAAATAGGCGACCACGATGCCGAGCAGGACAATAATCAAGCCGCCTAAAAAGGGAATGATGAAGTAGGCGATAAAGTCACTGTCGGGCAAACTGCCGAGCGTATAGGTGAGGGTACAGTTGCTCAGGCCATTTTGAACGGTGCTGCAATAACTTGGCTGAACTTTGTTTGCATCCGGTCGTTCGAATTTAACCTCGACAGTATCGCCGACTTTAAGGTTGCTGAGTGTTGTTAGGAATAATGAACGTGCCGCGCCATAGTCCGGCGAGGGCGATACAAGTGTCTGCCCATTGATGGCGGTGACTTGGTCAAGGCGTTGTAAACCCGCTTGAAGCCCCGTCCAATTCGCGTTGCTGATGGGCTTCGAACCATCAACCACCATATAAGG
>JACDGI010000086.1 GCA_013821665.1 Anaerolineae bacterium | reverse complement strand
GGCGCTGCTGCTCAATCCAAATGACGACGATGCGCGACATAATTTGGAATTAACCATCAAGCGTTTGGTTATTCCGTCGCCAACGCCGATTTCACCGACGGATCAACCAACCGATGAAGGGGAAAACGGCGCTACACCAACGGCGGATAGTTCGAGTCAAACGACACCGTCGGTTACAAACTCGGCTGATCTGTTTACTGCACAGCCAACTACTTCTGCGCCGTCCTCTATTGCCAGTGAATTACCACCTACAGTTAGTGTCGATGATGCCAAGAGTATTTTGGACGCAGTCCAGCAAGCACAACAATCTCTGCCTAATCAACAGTTGTCGGGTACTCCAGCTTCCATAAATTCTGGAAAGGATTGGTAGCCCAACACCTATGCGATTACGAACGGTTTCACTCCTTATAATGGCTGCAATCATATTGGCCGTTTCGCCCATATATGCTCAGGACGTACAAGGCGATGTTTATGTTGAAGCGAGTGTCGATAACACGAATCCATATGTTGGTCAGCAGGTCATTTACAGCTTAAAACTTTATGACGCTGTTGGTCTCATTAATCCTCTTTACCAACCATCTAATTTTGAGGGATTTTGGCGTATCGATATTGGCGTTGTGTCTCAAACCAATGAGCAAATAAACGGTCGAACATACAATGTGACCACTATTTCTACAGCTCTTTACCCCACACATTCTGAGGCGATTAATATTCAACCTTCGAGTGTGATCTTGCCGGAGACTGTGTTTCGCGCAAAACAAACATTAACGGCCAATCCCGTTTCGCTGGATGTGAAGGCATTACCTCAAAGTAATTCCTCAGCTTTTAATGGGGCAGTGGGTCAATTTACAATGTCCGCAAGCTTAGATCGGCAAGCGGTGAACATTGGCGAGCCTGTGACCATGACCTTAACCGTGAGCGGTACAGGTAACATCGAGCAGTTGCCGCCACCAGCCTTACCAGATAATTGGCGTGCTACGATAAATGCCGGAAATTTTAAGTCTCAGACTCAAAACGGGTTGATCATCGGCACGCGCGATTATCAAATTGTATTTACTCCAACGTCCACCGGCGATCAGGAATTGCCAGCGATTACGCTAAACTATTTTGACCCTGTAGACGCAAACTACAAGTCAATGAGTACGTCGCCGATCCAAATTCAGGTGTCCGGTGATACTGTGGCCGCACCGAACCTATCGCTTGATGATTCTGAACCGAGCTTGAGCCTGAAGCCAATCGGTTCACAAGCTACAGGTACTACTAGTCCTTTAATATTTATTATGGCTGGTTTGCTGCCTTTATTGGGTGTTGCCGCTATCGGCTATCAGCAATGGAATAAAACTCGAAAAGCGCAACTCGAAAAAAGAATAAGGCAGCAGCAAGCCGCACAAATAGCAATTCGTAACTTAAAAGCTTTGGCACTGGCTGACTCGAAGTCTAGTTACCAAGTAATCGAGAAAATCTTCAATAGATATTTGTCCGACAAGCTGGATATGGATTTGAAAGTTGTGAAACAATCCAATCTAATGCAACTCTTGACGCAAAATGGAACGTCGGAAAATATAAAATCAAAAGTTCAAGTCTTCGTTTCGGATATTGAGGAGGGGCAGTTTTCCCCGTCAGCAGAAGATATTGCGCCCCAAAAAACTGAGGATCTGGTAAAACTTTTACGGGACATCGACGCTGAATGGATTGTGCCATGAAATGGTTTGTCATCCTTTTGATCGCATTCTTTACGTGGCAATCATTTGTTATGGCAGTCGATAGCGACGATGCATTGGCTCAACAGGCTGAAGCCGCCTACAAAAAAGGGGACTTCAAAAGTGCCGTGGATTTATATCAGCAATTAATTGACCACGGTTTAAAGAACGGTGAAGTCTATTTTGACCTTGGAAATGCCTACTACCAATTGCATGATTTAGGACGGGCACTGTTAAATTATCGTCAGGCTGAAATTTATATGCCTCGTGATGAAGATTTGCGTCTTAATTTGGCGCGAGTTCGTGCCCAACGCGTTGATGGAACTATTGTCGAAGTAGGCATTGCCGGACAAATAGCAGGGTTAACCAAGGATTGGCTGACGACATCAGAGCTTGGCTGGCTCGTCATCATTTTGTGGTGGTTATGCTGCGGAATTGTCGCTTCTTATTTGTGGCGAGTCGATTGGCGAAAGCGAGTGCGGTGGGCAATTGCCGCGAGTGTAGTCATATTTTTGCTTGTGGCTGCATTGGCCTTAACCCGCCTTGCTGTAGACTCTGCGCTGAAACCAGCCGTCATCATTGATAATACGGCAGCAGTCATGAGCGGCCCCGGAACGGATTATCTTGAGATTTTTGAGCTTCATGCTGCCACTGAAGTTCGTGTTGTCGAAAAGCGTTATGACTGGGTACGGTTTCAACTGCCAGACTTGCGTGAAGGCTGGATTGAAAAGAAGTCTTTAGAGGAGATATAAAAACGGGTAAACATTGCTGTGTACCCGTCCTTAAGAATTTGGAAGCTATTTCAGTAGATCTGGGATTTGTTCCGGATTATCAGCGACTTTTACGCCAGCGGCAGTAAGTGCCGCAATCTTCTCACTGGCCGTGCCTTGGCCACCTTCGATGATCGCACCAGCGTGTCCCATGCGAGTGCCGGGAGGAGCGCTCTTACCAGCGATAAAGGCTGCGACTGGTTTGGTCATATGGGCTTGTATGAAATCCGCCGCGTCAATTTCTGCGCGTCCACCGATTTCACCGATGAGTACGACTTTTTCGGTTTCGGGATCATCTTCAAACATGCGTAATGCGTCGACGAAGTTTGTACCGATGACGGGATCACCACCGATACGGAGGCATGTGGTTTGTCCCATTCCAGCTTGCGTCAGCGCGAAAACGACTTCATACGTGAGTGTGCCGCTCTTGGATACAACACCAACGTTACCGGGTTTGGCGATATAACCGGGCATAATGCCGACTTTTGTCTGACCGGGTGTGAGCAGACCGGGGCAGTTGGGACCAATCAGCCGACTGCTGCTGCGTTTGACATAATCATAAACTTTGATCATGTCTAAAATCGGAATACCCTCTGTGATGCAAACAATGAGTGCGATTCCCGCGTCAACGGCTTCATAAATGGCATCGGGTGCGACACTGGCGGGCGCGTAGATAATAGTAGAGTTGGCACCGGTTGCATCAACGGCTATTTTGACCGTGTCGAACACTGGTTTGCCGTGAACCCATTCGCCACCCTTACCGGGGGTAATGCCACCGACTACGTTTGTTCCGTAGTCGATCATTTGTTTGGTGTGAAAACTGCCTTCCCGTCCGGTGATTCCCTGAACGAGGAGGCGCGTGTTTTTATCGGCTAGAATTGCCATTATTTTGCTCCTTTGGCGGCATCGACGGCTTTCTTAGCCGCTTCAGTCAATGTGGCTGCGCTAGCCAAGTTTGGAATGTGTGCGGCATCAATGATTGCGCGACCTTCTTCTGCGTTGGTACCAGCGAGTCGAATAACCATTGGAATAGTGGTTTTGACCTCATCAAGTGCTTGTATAATGCCACGAGCCACTTCATCACCCCGTGTGATACCGCCGAAGATGTTAAATAGTACGGATTTGACGTTAGGGTCAGCTAAGATGATACGAAGTGCAGCGGCTACCTTTGCAGCCTGTGCCCCACCACCGATGTCGAGGAAGTTGGCAGGACCAATGCCTTCGCCACCATACAGCTTGGTCATATCCATCGTAGCCATAGCCAAGCCTGCGCCATTGACCATACAGCCAATTTGCCCGTTGAGCTTGACATAACTGATACCTGCTGCGCGAGCCTGCGTTTCTTCTGCGGGTTCAGCATCGGTATCACGCATATCGGATAAATCGGTATGACGGAAGAGGGCGTTGTCGTCAATAATCATTTTGCCATCGAGGGCAATCAGTTGGTTGTCGCCGGTAATGACCAAGGGATTAATTTCAGCAAGTACCGCGTCGCTTGCCATATAAACCTTGAACAGGTTGGTCGCTATTTTAGTAAAAACTTTCCAATGTTCATGGGGAAGGTTAATGCCGCTGGCAATGTTCCGTGCCTGATAATCGAGCAAGCCGAGGAATGGATCAATTTGTTCACGAATAATAGCGTCGGGGTTTTCACGAGCCACTTGTTCGATTTCAACACCGCCTTCGGACGAAGCCATCATCACGGGTTTACCGATGGTTCGATCATTCACGATGCCGAGATAAATTTCAGAACCGATATTTACGGCTGGATCAACCAGCACTTTGCGAACAATAAGACCTTTGATGGTCATCCCAATGATATTGCTAGCAACTTGTTCGGCTTGTTCGGGTGTTTGAGCAAGTTTTACGCCACCTGCTTTACCGCGTCCACCTGCGAGTACCTGCGCCTTGACCACAACTGGCCCATTAAGTTCGCGTGCGATGTCATATGCTTCCTGTGGTGTTGAGGCAGTTTTGCCTTTCATGATTGGAATGCCAAAATCTGCAAAACGAAATTTTGTTTGGTACTCGTGAAGATTCACGGATTAACCTCCAATTGAGTTATTTCTTTAGGTATACACGACAAGTATACACATGAAAATATTAATAGACACGGCAAAAATGCTTATGGTAGACTGAATTCAATTGCGTTCGATATTTTGTTTTGATTACTCTTGCGAAAGTGGGTATGAGCATGACACCAATTCGTGTGGTGTGTATTGAAGACGAGTCAGAAATGATTGATCTGGTGAGTATGATACTTTCGCGCGAAGGATACCAAGTTATTGGTGCGCCGAATGGTTTGTTAGGGCTTCAGATCGTCGAGGATACCCAACCGGAACTGGTGCTGCTTGATTTGATGATGCCCGACTTAGACGGCTGGGAAGTCTATCAACGGCTTAAATCTAATCCCAAAACCACAAACATTCCCATTATCGTTGTTACCGCACGGGCGCAGAGCATCGATAAAATTCTCGGATTACATATCGCAAAAGTGGACGATTATATTACGAAGCCTTTCTCGCCTGCGGAACTTTTGTCGAGCATTGAGAAAGTGCTGAATAAAAAAGCCACATAAGTTTGATAGACTTGGAGAAAACAGATTACAGGTGGGACATGTGATCTGTTGTCTGGCTTACACGCAAGTGTTATTATGACTTCTTGAGAGCTTGGTACTCAATTATTGTGCAAAAATAAGCCCTCTACTCTATAATGAGTAAGACGTGTCGTTTGACCCACTTACATACAGTCTGGAGCCAGTATGAAACGATTATTTACGAACCAAATTGCTCGTTCGCTATGGTTGTTATTAATGCTTGTATTGGCTACCGGAGTAGTTTCTGCGCAAAACCAGAACTTACTAGCAAACCCCGGTTTTGAGCAACCGTACGCTACAGCCGGTGGCACACCTCCACGACAAGTCGCGCAGGGATGGACGCCTTGGAACATTGGTGGTGGACAATCTGCATCTGAAAATGTCCAACCGGAGTATTATCCGGCTTCGGATGTCAGTGATGGGTTGGGTGTGCCGCGTATCCGTAACGGCAGCGATGCCCAACAATATTATTCGTTTTTTGCGACCCATGACGGTGGTTTATACCAGAGCGTAAGTGGAGTAGCTACAGGAACCCAACTGCGTTTCGGAGCTTACGTCTATGTTTGGTCAAGCACGTTTGATGATCCTAACAAAAGTGAAGATCCCGGTGGTGTCGTCGTGCAGGTTGGTATTGATCCCACCGGTGGCACCGATGGTAGCAGTGCAAGTATCGTATGGTCGGCTCCTTCGATACAATATGATGCTTACAATGAATATGCAGTGACGGCTGCGGCAACGAATTCAACCGTTACCGTATGGATACGGTCAACCGTGAGTACACCTGTCAAGAATTCAAATATCTACGTTGATGATGCTTCCTTAGCTCCATCAAGCGGCACAGGAACATCGGCTACCAACACTCCGGTTGTTTCCGTTCCTACCAAAACATCGGTTCCTCCAACGGCTACAGCGACGAAGACTGTTGTACCTCCGACCAATACGACGGTTCCACCAACGAGTACGTCGACAAGTTTGCCAACCGCAATCCCGCTCCCAAGTTCGACGCCTATTCCGGGGCAACCAACATCTACATTGACCGATACACCGCTTCCAACAGCAATTCCGCCTACCGCTGAGGTTATTGCCACGTCAACGACTGCTCCTGTTGAACCGTCTGCAACTACACCGCCGACTGCCACGCAAGAAAGTGCTGCTACTCCAACACCGAATGGTGGGGTCGATAATGTTCAATATCCCGGTCGTATCGTACACATCGTTCATTCCGGAGATACTGTTGGCAATCTAGCGACACTCTATGGAAGCAATATTGACGCGATTATTGCGGCCAATAACCTACCTGATAGTGCTTTGATAAAGGTCGGGCAGGGGTTAGTTATTCCGGTTCATTTGTTGTCACCGGCTACATCGACACCGACACCTACACCGCTTGTTCCAGTGCCAACAGCAGCAGATGGTGGGGTTGTTACGCCTCCGGCGGGCAATATTTACATCATTCAACGTGGCGACACACTAAGCCGCATCGCAGCACGGTTTAACACTACGACTGCTACATTAGCGCAGTTGAATGGTATCACCAACCCGAACACTATTTATGCGGGACAGCGCCTGACTATTCCAGTGGCTGGACAGGATGGATCGGTAGGTGTTCCGCAACCGCCTCCACCAACAGCGACTCCCGTTCCTCCAGTCGAAAGTGCAACTTATGTGGTGCGATACGGTGATACCTTGTTTAAGATTGCCGTGCGTTTCCATGTGACTGTCGCAGCATTAGCACAAGCCAACGGCATCACCAATACCAATCTTGTGTATGTTGGTCAGAGGCTGAATATTCCATGAGTAAGTGGCGCGTCCTGAAACAAGCGAGCGGTAACAAGGTTATATTAAAGCGTGTCAAGTTATGTGACAATTTTTGGACACGCTTTCGTGGGCTACAACTCGTGAGACATTTACCAGATGACGAAGGATTACTCTTTGTCACTGGTTCAGAAAGCCGGACCAACACATCCATCCATATGTTCTTTATGTTTTTTAGTATCGGTGTCGTGTGGCTGGATGCTTCTGGTAAGGTGGTTGATAAGTGCTTTGCGAAACCGTGGCGGCCTGCCTATGCACCACGAAGCCCGGCACAGTATTTCGTTGAAGCTAATCCGGCGATCCTCGATAAAGTGGAAATCGGAGATATGCTGCGATTTGATGAGGTTGTGGCATGATCTTACGGAGAATATCCATTGTTTTGTTAGCGGGTTTGCTGTTATGGCAACCCGCTTCTTCTTTTGCACAAGATAGCAGCGATAATGTTACTGTCCATGTGGTGCAGCGCGGCGAAACACTGTACAAAATCGCACAACAATATAGTCTTACGATTGAGGCAATAGCCTCGTTTAACAATATTGCTGATCCTACCAATATCCAAGTTGGACAGCGGTTACTCATACCGCTGAGTGGAACGCCTCAAACCGCCGTGCCAGCAACCCATGTGGTACAAGCAGGTGAGACATTAAAAAGTATTGCAACACTTTATGGATTAACGGTAGAAGATTTAGCCAGTCGCAATAACATAACGGACGTTAATCGAATTTTCGTAGGCCAAGTTTTAAATATACAAGCTCCTGCTCCGGCTACCCCAAGCCCCAGCCCTTTGCCGACGGTTGTGGCAGCAGCCCCAGCCCAAGATACATCTCCAGAAACACCCAGCCTTTTATATACTGTAAAAGGTGGCGATACGCTGTTTCGAATCGCCACACGTTATGGCTTGACGGTGAACGACCTTGTACGTGCTAATAATGTGACTGATCCTACCGTGATTTATTCAGGGCAGCAGCTCATTATTCCGGGTGTTAAGCCGCCTGAATCGGCCTTTGATCTGCCGCCAAATGTCAGCCACATTGATGTGAATCCGCAGATGTTTGTGGAAGGTGAGACTGGACAAATCCGTTTAACAACCGCTGTTCCAATGACGGTTACAGGAACTTTTCTCAATCAGAATTTATCAGCAGCAACGGATCAAAGTGGCTTGGTTGACACAATTATTATCGGTATACCGGTTTTTACAGATGCGGGTGTTTATCCACTGGCTATCAATTTGACCGATGCTGCGGGGCAGGTCACGCCTATAAACTTGAATATACAAGTGTTATCAGGCGGATATGGTCGAGAATCAATTACCTTGTTGTCTAGCCGAACGGATTTGGTTGACCCTGTTTTGGAGGATGCTGAGTTCAAGAAGATGCACAGTCTCATGAGCAATTTTACGCCCACACGATATTTTGATGGGCCGTTGAGTTTGCCAGCGGCTGCAAGCATTTCATCACCATTTGGACGAAAACGTTCATATGATGGTGGTCCTTTCGACCATTTTCACACCGGTACTGATTTTGCTGCGGCACCGGGATCATCGGTGATGGCCGCAGCGGCCGGTTATGTTGTATTTGCTGACAAGCTAGATGTGCGGGGAAACGCCACCATTATTGATCATGGTTGGGGTATCTATACCGTTTACTGCCATCAGACAACCCAATATGTCAAAGTTGGTGATTTCGTAAATACGGGGCAGGTAATCGGGACTGTTGGTTCGACTGGACGTGTAACGGGGCCACATTTGCATTGGGAGGTTTGGGTAAACGGTGTGCAGGTTGACCCGATGCAGTGGGTACAAGAATCGTTTTCATAAAGGTGTTTTGATGGCAAATGAGAGAGTCAAGCGGTTATTAGGCCGGTTGAAAAACCAAGATAAGCAACCTACTGTTGACTCTCATCCAACGCAACGTGCTAGACCCCGATCCGAATTTAGCTGGAATGATCTCAAACTGAATCTGAAGATGCTTCTCGTGAAAAGCAACGTCTTAGAAGCGTTATACGAGGAGCTTCTGATCCCAAGTTTGTCTGGACAGTTTGACGCGGAACTCTACGTTCGATGGTTGCAATCGGTTTGTCTTGTTCCCTTTTTTGATGAATCAACCGTTACCAAGCAGCTTATTGATTCTAATATCTATGCTACTCTGCAATTACGTCAGCAATTGATGCCGTATTTGATGGCAGTAGTCGCTTTGTCCCGTGATTACAAGTGGCCGATGCTGAAGTCGCTGGATAAAGTTGAATCTGATAACCCAAAAGCAAAAGGTATCGACGATTGTTACCTCTTAGGAAGCGCTTTGTTGGTGGCTCCTGTTATCGTGCCGACAGCTATGCAGCGTTACGTTTATCTACCGGCAGGGCAGTGGTATAACTATGCGAGTAACCGTTTGTCCGACGGTGGACAATATATTGCGGCTGATGCGCCATTGGAAGTGCTGCCGATCTTTATCAAGGCAGGGACTATACTGCCACTTCAACAGGATTCATCGTCGGAGAGTGATGGAACTAAGCAAACACTTCTTTATCGTGTTTACCCCGGCAGCCAAGAAACGGTGCTGTACGAGGATGATAGCGAAGGGTTTGATAAAGAGCGTGGTGAATATCGCTGGATATACATTACCTGCGGATGGGAAGAGGGCAAGCTCGTCATCAACCGGCGCATTGCGGGGCAATATGTTCCGGCTTACACGAGTATTCGTATTGAGATCGTAGGGTTGGAACACGAACCTTTGCGTATTCAAATTGATCGCCGTCCTGCACCACTGTGGTTTTTTGACGCGGGTATATTGGAATTTACGACTGAGACATTCCAAATTATTGAAGTAGTAATGACTGAACCGCCGGATCAATGGTAGAAGTTTGCTTATGAAAGAACAGGATGGCACAGTGACCATCCTGTTTTTATTTGGTGCAATTACTTGTAGGCTTCGTCAAGCGCTTCAAAGTTGGTAAAGAGGAAATGATCGTGATAGTAGTGAATCCACAAGAAGGAGAGAATAGCTGTGTAGTAGGCAGTATCAAAATGGCGGTTCGGCTCGATGTTGGGAATGATGACACCGGCCAATTGATAGACAATGATGAATACAACTACCGAACCCACAAGCATCATCGCGCTAAGGGCAAAAAGACCCCACGAGTCTTTACGGTTGCTAAACTTAGAGACCAAAGGCGCAGTCGTCTTTAAGTTGCCATACTGCTGCTTGATCTTGATGATGTAGAAGGTTATGGCAAGGTACTGGAATGAATGCCATGTATTTGCGCCTTGGAAAGCGGTATCCAAGTTGGGGAAGGCTGCTAGTGGGAAGAATACAATGACGGTCAAGCTGATGAAAATGGTCTTCGGCCAGTTGATGATGCCATTGCGATATTCGTTGATACTTTTGACAATGTAAGCAACGAGCGCTACAAAAAATACGGCAGCCGCAGCAACAAAGAACCACGGCGCTTGAAAGGCGTTCGGGATAACCTTCGTCAAGTCATTTGTGCCAACCGCAAAAGAACCGGTGCTGATTTTGTAAGCAGCCATCGGGAAAAGGCAGGTCAGGACGACTGCATAGTCAATGATGCGCGCCTGTAAGCTGACGGCACTACCTTTATGAACAATGGTGTGTTCTTTGTGGTTGTACAGTTCGACAATATAGGTTACTTGATGCATCACATGAAGCATCGCCCAGAAGAAGAAAATCGTCAGCAGCAAGGTTAGGTTGAGGAAGGCCAATGAGACCACAATAATGGGGATAATGATGGACGACCGAATCAACATCGGGTAACGTTTTTTGAAGTCGTTATCCAGACCTGTACGCAACATGGTGGACATCATATGTGGGCCGCCGACTGCAATAGCAACAAAGCCATTCACAACATTACGGCTGACATCGGCATCCATATTGAAGATACGGATACCTAGTAAGTAGAAAATATAAGGCATTGGAACTACAAAGACGCTGAGGATCATAAATATGAGATCCCAGCGACGATTGCGTAGCCAGAGACCGGGACGATCCTGATCTAAGGCGGTTGCGGATGAATAATCGGCTGTTACAGAAGCCATTCTAACCTCCTCACTAACGGTATTGCTTGCTCTTGAAATGACAGGCTAAAACATGATGGTGATGAATTGTTTAGCCTTGCAAAGCAATTCTATACTAAAGATTTGGATTACGCTACATCCATTCAAAAATTAGTGAGGTACCTGATGGTGCTGGCGGCAGCGAGCTTCATAGGCTTCTTGGGCACCGACCATGATAATCGGGTCGTCGTAGCGGGCAGGTTGGCCATTCACGAGGCGTTGGGTACGGCAGGCATCTTCACCACAAACGACGCAAATGGCATGGAGTTTGGTTACCTCTTCGGCGATGGAGAGGAGTTGGGGAATAGGGCCAAAAGGTTCACCACGAAAGTCCATATCGAGGCCAGCAAGTATGACGCGAACACCACGCGCGGCAAGCTGTTGGACGACACTCACAATTTCCGTATCAAAGAATTGAACTTCATCAACGGCGATGACGGTGGTGGTGGGTGCGAGATTATCGAGGATTTCGTGCGCTTTGGCGATGGCAAGGGCTTCAATATTTTGGCCGCTGTGGCTGCTAACATGAAGGACACTATAGCGATCATCGATGCTGGGTTTAAAGACCTGTATGCCCTGTTTGGCGATGACGGCACGGCGGGAACGGCGAATGAGTTCCTCGCTTTTTCCACAAAACATGCTGCCGCAAATGACCTCAATACGGCCTGAAGAATGAATCATCGTTCCCCCTATTCAAACAGAAAGGCAGACATGCCAGTGACATGTCTGCCTTTAAAAGTCTCGCAAATGGAAGTTATTCGGTAGCGGTTTCGCTGGCTTCGGCAGTGGCTGCCTGAGGCACATCGTAACCACGGGCGCGTAAGAGCTTCTTCAAATCGCTCAAGACTTTGCGTCCGATGCCGGGGATTTCCAAGACCGATTGCTCACCACTGGTTTCCAGTTTCGTCAGGAAATCGCCAACGGTGCTGATGCCGTTTTCGGCCAGAATTGTGACATAGCGTTTGCCAATGTCGAATTCGCTGATGGAGATTGCGGGCGAAGTGAGGGCGGCGGCTTTGGCTTCGACTTCGGCACGGCGAGTGTCACGGGTTTGGAGGCGCTTGAGGAAGCGATCAACCTGTCCTTCGGTATCGACGATACGTTGTTCGCCGGTGTAGAAGGGGTGGCAAGCCGAGCAAATGTCGGTACGAATTTCAGGAATGGTTGCGCCGGTTTTCCACGTATTACCGCAGGCACAAACCACTGTGGCTTCCGGATACCACGTTGGGTGAATATTAGCTTTCATTTTATTTTCTTTCTGGCGTTACGGCCCAAACAGGGTAGCGTAGCGCACGACTGGAATTTTACTGTTTTACTTCAGCTATCGGATAAACGCTGATTTGCTTCTGACCATCACGACCACGGATGCGTTCGAAGGTGACAACACCTTCGGCAGTTGCGAAGATGGTGTAATCACGACCGAGGCCGACATTGGCACCGGGGCGAAAGTGAGTACCATGCTGACGAACGATGATGGTTCCGGGGATAACATGTTCGCCACCATAGGTTTTTACACCGAGACGTTGAGCATTGCTATCGCGACCGTTGCGGCTTGATCCACCGCCCTTTTTGTGAGCCATGTTAGGTGTCTCCTAAGACTTAATTAGACGGTAATTTCGTCAATACGAAGGCGGGTGTAATACTGGCGATGACCAGCCCACTTACGCAGGTTGGTACGCTGGCGGTAATGGAAGACCATGATCTTCTCGCCGCGAAATTGTTCGATCACTGTGGCGCTGACTTTGGCACCTTCAACAAGGGGCTGACCGAGGACGGTGTTATCGCCATCGCCAACCAAGAGGACATCTTCAATGACGAGTTTGTAATCTACATCGTAGGGCAGTTTGTCGACATCGAGGGTGTTGCCAACTTCGGCGCGATACTGCCGACCGGCAACACGGATTATGGTGTACATGTTTGCTCCCAATCTTCACTTGCCACCGCCGGTTGTAACACTTAAGGGTACAAAGAACGGGGAAAATTGGCTGTGAATGCGGTTGTAAAGAGATATGCCCCACCATTGGAGCAACCTCGTTATTATACGGGACGGGCTGGGGGTGCGTCAATGATAAGTCTTTAGTCATCAATCGCCAGTCGTCAGCTTAAGACAGTTACAAGTCGCAAGCGGCAAGTTTCAAGAGAAGCCCTAAGCTAATAGATGTTGTTTAATCCCTTTTTGATGCGAAAACTGCAAAAACAAAAAATGGGGTTGATGGCGGATTTGAGCGAGTGATCTGCCAAATATGCGGAATAAGCGTAACTACTCAGGTGGTATTTGAGGGAGAATTGTGTAATCAAGACTAATTCATCTCAAGCATCTGAGGGAGACTTCATCGCTCTTCGTTCCAAATTCGATACTCATATTTTGGAAAATGAGGGAGAAAAGGGTACCTGAGTAGTTACGAATAAGCTGCAAATGCGGCAGATTCGGAAGTTCATTTTGTGTCGGCGATGTCGTCGTTGGCGGCGCGACATGAAACGGTTTAATCGCCATAAGATGCTGCTGTTAATGCTGTTGAGAATCCGCGTTCCAACACGTTCTCTTCGTTCACAAATTTCTTCACATTCTTCATTTTCACTGTGTGTTTTATGTCGCCTATTGGCATTTGTTGCTGCCATGAATGCCAATAGTGCCATTGGTTTGAGGGAGAATTGGCGGCAGTGGCGGCGGCATTGACAGTGCCAAAGGTGGTTTTGTATCACAATTGCCAAAGGATAAACCCGTTGGCTAGATGAATAAAGCCTCCTGAAGGAGACTAAATATGCACAACAAGCGGCAAAAGCAGCACAGGCGGCAAAAAGTGCGAGACCATTTTGTGCTGGATGTGCGCGATTGGAAGATTGTTAAGTTGCGTCGGATAAAGCGGGCGCAAGCCTTGCGCCCCTACAGCCATCCCTATTGACATGATAAACGATTTGGAATTAGATCGGGTTACCATTTGGAAGAACATTTTGTAACTCTTTACCGAAGTTGGCACTAACCATTTTGAGGGAGTAGGATTGTTAAGAAGGTTGGGAAATGGTTGAATTTCGGTAGGGTTGGTTTGTAAATTTAAACCTACTTGCGAATAATCCCCGATTGCGAGCGAATTCGATTAAGCGTTACATTTCTACGTGTCGGTAATAAGTGGGAAGGATATTTTATGAATCGTTTCACCATAAGAAAAATCTTGTTTCTTATCATCTGCTTGCTGATGGTGCTTGCAGTTCATCTCAGCTTGGCACAAGATACCACTTCTACTCCTATTATCTCAGCTACGCCATCCGCTTATCCAATGCCCACTTGGATAGTTACTCCTGCTTATAATGTATCAAATATCGATGAACTACCTACGTTTGCCGCCCTTTTTAATAAAAGTAATTGTGCACCGCCCTGCTTTTGGGGTTTAAAAGTTGGACAATCAACCGCTGATGACGTTTTTGACGTATTATATCAATCGAAATTTCTCAAGAATTTGGAGGAAGGTGCGCCTTTCTATCTGAATAGGACTAATGAATTTATTACTCAGGGAATCTTATTTAATTTCACTAGTGGTTTCGGTTATCCAACCACTCAAGTTTCCTTTATTGTCGATCACCAAATTTTAAAAAGTGTAAGCCTTTCAGAATCAGGTGCTGTCGATTGGCTTTCAGATAAAAGCTCAACACTCTCTTTAGCTGAGATTTTGAAGCGGATAGAGGTTACTCCGGAAATATATGTGTATGACCAATCCGACAAAGGTGGCTTCTTTACAAATAATGTAACAATGATGTTCATCTATCGTAAGTTAGGCATCTTGTTAGTTTATCAATTTGATTTCAGTCGCGAATTTGATGAAAAGAAAGATCCTCAATTCACAATATGTCCAACGATCGACCATGTAATTCGCTTAAATTGGTGGTTTTGGGATCCTAATGAAGATTCATCTCATTTTGGTGTGTATTCTAGTGCCTCTCCTTTGCCCTCGCCTGCAAACAAAAAAGGCTATATTTCCATCGAAAAGTTTTTCCGCACGGATGCCAAATCATTTGTGGAGTATTTTCGCGATTCAAGCAACAAATGCTTGGTGACCCAGTTTCTTAAGTGAAGCCACACATCACTAAAGTTTTTAGGTTGGTTATTTAAGAGATAAACATAGCATCACCGAAGGAGAAGAATCGGTAGTGATTTTGTTTGGCGGTTTCGTAGGCGTGGAGGATATTTTCGCGGCCAGCAAAAGAACTCATCATCATAAGGAGCGTGGATTTGGGCAGGTGGAAGTTGGTGATGATGGCATCAACGACGCGCCATTGATAGCCGGGGTAGATGAAGAGATTGGTATCGCTATCGAAGGCCATGACTGGTCGCCACGCGCATATGTCACCTATAGCTTCTGGATGGGCGGGATCGCCTCCGGCGCTGAGAATGGCGGACGTTTCGAGGGTGCGGGTGCTGGTGGTGCCGACAGAGATAATACGACCGCCAGCAAGTTTGGCTTCGTTGATAATACGGGCATCATCAGCCGAGAGATAGGCGCGTTCGCTGTGCATGTGGTGATCTTCGATGGTATCCACTTTGACGGGCTGAAAGGTATCCAAGCCGACATGCAAGACACAATTGGCGATTTTCACACCATTATCACGCAGTTTGAGCAAAAGTTCGGGTGTGAAGTGTAATCCGGCGGTGGGGGCGGCTGCTGAGCCTTCTTGTCGGCTGTAGACAGTTTGATAACGTTCCGAGTCTTGCAGTCGATGATGGATATAAGGTGGCAAGGGCATTTCACCGAGTTGGGTGAGCATGGCGTTTACAGGCCGGCTGAAGTTGATGATGCGTTCGGAGGCATCCAATTCTTCTAAGACGGTAGCGGTGACATCGGTGCCAGCAAAATGGAGTTCGAGATCGGGTAGAATGCGGCGACCGCCAGCGAGAACATGCCAACGGGTATCATCTAACTGACGGAGTAATAAGATTTCGATTTTTCCACCGCTGTTGGCTTTGGTAGCAAAGAGGCGGGCGGGAATGACGCGAGTGGTGTTCATCACGAGTACATCGCCGGGATTGATGAAGTCCACGATGTCGCGAAAGATGCTGTGGGCAATCGCACCCGTATGACGATCCATGCGCATGAGCTTAGACGAATCACGCGGTTCGAGTGGCTCTTGGGCGATGAAGGATTGGGGTAAGTCGTAGTCGAAGTCGGAGAGGTTCATGGACGGTTAATCAGACGAATGACAATGTTAAGGACGACGGTAAGAATAACGCTGATGAGAATCATACTGACAATGGGGACGAGGCAGGTAAATCCCTGACCTTCGATGCGAATGTCACCGGGGAGGCTGCCCAGATTGGCAAAGAAGGGAATACGGGCGAGCAGCATGAGGATGCCGCCGAGAACCGCGATCACAATGCCGATGATTAGAGCGATGCGACCGATTGTGTTTAAGTCCATAAGAGTAACCTCTAGCGTAAGAGACAATCCTCACCCCTAGCCCCTCTCCATTTCATGGCAGAGGGGAAACAAACATATGTTTGAGGGTCGAATTTTGTCGTGGTGAAAAGTGGCGTCTCCTCAACTCAGAAGTAGATGAGGGGTTCCAACTTGGTATATATATCGTATGCCATAATCTATGATATTGTCACGCAGACGATCAAAAAAGGGTCGGTTGGTTGGAGTTGTTCTCAGG
>JACDGI010000802.1 GCA_013821665.1 Anaerolineae bacterium | reverse complement strand
TCCGCAACGAACGTGCCGAGGAAATCGAAGCCGCATCGGCATCATCAAACGACAGCATCCGACGTGAACGACGTGGTGCCATTTTGTGCTTCATTGGCCCGCCCGGTGTCGGTAAAACCTCGCTGGGTGCTTCGATTGCACGGGCAATGGGACGCAAGTTCATCCGCATGAGTCTCGGTGGTGTCCGTGATGAGGCCGAAATTCGCGGCTTCCGCCGGACGTACATCGGTGCCATGCCGGGACGTATGATCCAGACCATTCGCCGTGCTGAATCCCGCAATCCGGTGATTATGCTGGACGAAGTGGACAAGCTCGGACGTGACTTCCGTGGTGATCCAGCCAGTGCCTTGCTTGAGGTGCTTGATCCCGAACAGAATGCCGAATTCCGCGACCATTATATGGACGTGGCCTTCGACTTGAGTGATGTGTTCTTCATCACCACCGCCAATGAACTGGAACCGATCCCCGGCCCACTGCGTGATCGTATGGAGATCATCCAACTCAGCGGTTACACCGAGCAGGAAAAAGTCGCGATTGCTGAGCAGTATCTGGTACAGCGCCAGACCAAAGAAAACGGTCTACGCCCCAAGGAAATCGAGTTCACACACGAAGCGCTAACCACGATTGTACGTGATTACACCCGTGAAGCTGGTGTCCGTACCCTCGAACGTGAGATTGGTCGCGCTGCTCGTAAAGTGGTGACACGCATCGCAGAAGGCAAGACGCGCAAGGTGGTCATCAAGGAAAAGCAGGTACGCGAATTGCTGGGCAAACCACGTTATGGCTACCGTGAAGAGATCGAAGAACGCACCAATATTCCGGGCATAGCGACCGGATTAGCGTGGACTCCTGTCGGCGGTGATGTGCTGTTCATTGAAGCGGCAAGGATGCCGGGTGGCAAGGGCTTCCAATTCACCGGACAACTGGGTGATGTGATGGCCGAAAGCGCCAAGACTGCCCTCAGCTACATTCGCTCGAAGGCCGATGACTTCGGCATCGACCAGAGCTTCTTCGAGAAGAACGACATCCATATCCACGTTCCGGCAGGAGCTGTGCCTAAAGACGGGCCATCCGCCGGTGTGACAATGGCAGCCGCTTTAGCCTCGTTGATTACAGGACGACCAACCAAGAGCAACGTCGCCATGACCGGTGAAATCACGCTGCGTGGACTGGTGCTTCCGGTCGGCGGCATCAAGGATAAAGTGCTGGCAGCCCACCGTTTCGGTGTGGACACGGTGATTATCCCCAAGAAGAACGAGAACGACTTGGATGATCTGCCAGCGGACGTGCGTAAGGCACTCAAGTTCGTGCTGGCGGAACATGTCGAAGATGTGCTGGAAGCGGCATTAGAACCTAAAGCGCCCGGTAAGAATGGGCACAAGGCCAAAAAGTAGTGTATATTCAGAAAGGGATAGGTAGTGCTTATCCCTTTCTTGCCGTTGTTATGACAGGGAGATGACCCCGTGCCGAAAGTAATGATTGTAGATGATGACCGGAATACGGTGAAGCTGCTGCAAACCCTTTTGGAGTTGGACGGATTTGTGGTGGTTGTCGCGGGACGCGGTGCGGATGTACTCCCCATTGCCGAGCAAGCCAAGCCCGACCTCTTCCTGATGGATTACCATTTAGCGGACATGGATGGCGTTGATGTGGTACGGGATCTACGCAAAAATGAAATCTTTGCCAAAACGCCGATTGTGATGGCTTCCGGTTTGGATGTGGAAGTCGAAGCTAAAGATGCTGGTGTCGATTTCTTTATGATTAAACCCTTCGAGCCGAGTGATTTAGCGCCTCTGTTTAATAGGCTGTTAGGGATTTGATCGGCAGCGTTCTTTTCTGACTATCGATTGAATGAGGTTTAAGGATTTTATTCTTGAACCTCACCCCTTCCCCTCGTGTATTACTCCAGCGAGGGACATAAGCATGTTCCCAAACGCACATTTCCATTCGATGCAAAATTAAAAGGGTTTGGCCTAAATGGACATCCTCATTATTGGTGGAACGCAATTTGTTGGGCGGCATCTGGTCGAGTCGGCGCTGGCGGCAGGCCATCGTGTGACATTGTTTAACCGGGGAAAAACAGGCGCAGGTTTGTATCCTGAAGCCGAACATTTAATCGGTGATCGCGATGGCAACCTCGACGCGCTCAAAGGGCGCAAGTGGGATGTGGCCTTCGATCCGGCGGGTTATGTGCCGCGCATCGTGCAGCAATCCGCCGAACTGCTGAAGGATGCTGTCGGACGCTATGTGTACGTATCGAGTATCTCGGTGTATGTCGATTCGGATAATGCGGATGAAAATGCGCCGTTGAATGTGATGGACGACCCAACCAGCGAGGACATCGCCAAGCATTATGGCGCACTCAAAGTGGCCTGTGAAAATGTGGTCACGGAGATTTATGGCGAACGCGGGTTAAATATCCGTCCCGGTTTCATCATCGGGCCGTATGACAGTGTGCCGCGTCTTCCGGGTTTACTGTGGCGCTATGACCGTGATGGTGAACGGGTAGCAGGGCCGCCGGAGCAACTCGTCCAGATTATCCATGCGCGTGATATGGCAGATTGGATGATGAAGGCAATCGAGGCCGGTTATCATGGGCCGTATAATCTAACGGGGCATCCCTTCCCGATGCGGACGTTATTGGACACAATAGTCGAAGTAACGGGTCAGAATACAAGGATTACCTATACCAACGATGAACTGTTGAAAATGCACGACATCCAACCGGTAGATAGTGTCGGCTACTGGGTTCCGCATGAGAATGAAGGTTACATGCGCTGCAACGTCGACAAGGTATTTGCGACGGGCTTCACTGAACGTCCTTTGAAGCAGATGATTACTGAAACGCTGGCGTGGCTGCGTAAAGATGGCTTCAAAAGTGAAGCGCTGATGGAGAAAATCCAATCACGGGCGCTGACCTTAGAAAAAGAAGCCGAAATGTTGACAGCGTGGAAAAAAGAACACGAAAATTCATAACCGCCAAGACGCAGAGATTAATGCAGAGAACGCATCCAGAACCCCTACCCCAGCCCTCCCCCGTAAACGAGGGAGGGAGCTAGGCATTTAGAAGAGGTTATTTTCAGAGAGATTCAGAGTAACAATTGCTCTGTGCCAGCAATGAATACAATTTAGCGGCTTATTTTTGAGACGAGACACTTATGCATAAACCCTCAATTGGGGTAATTTTCCACCCCAGCAACCCACCGGAAGCGTTGGTTGATTTTGCACGTCAGGCGGAAGCAGGCGGCTTTGATGAATTATGGCTGTGGGAAGACTGCTTCTGGGCGGGTGCGCTAACTTCGGCGGCGACGGCTCTGGCTGCGACTTCACACATTAAAGTGGGCATTGGTTTGATGCCTGCCACCGTGCGTAATCCCTTGTTTGTGGCGATGGAAATTACCACCTTAGCTCGCTTGTATCCGGGGCGTTTTATGCCGGGATTTGGTCACGGTGTCGATAGTTGGATGAAGCAAATCGGCGCGGCACCGAAATCCACCA
>JACDGI010000801.1 GCA_013821665.1 Anaerolineae bacterium | reverse complement strand
GGCTAGTGATTTTCTTCGCCTATGATAACGACTTCGCCTGGATTGCCGTCACCATCACGGTTCCGATACTTTTAGCGGTGATGCTCTATCGCAATCGACAATCCGAAACGGCTGTTCCTGTATCGCCCCCTCCGATGATTCTAGAGACTTCTCAGGTTTAATATGCAAACGTCTATTCAACGTAAATTCGGGTTATCGCCAGTCATAATCATCGCGCTCGTGCTGGCCTTGGTCGCCATCATCGCGCGTTTACTACCCGGTCCGCGCACCATTGATGATGCCTTCATCACCTTTCGCTACAGCCGCAACATTGTCGAAGGACAAGGCTTCGTCTATAACATCGGCTTGCCTTCACTCGGTACGACCACACCTTTATTCACGCTGTTAATGGCTGTCATCAGCGCCATCACCCGCCAGCAAGACTTCCAATGGTATGCCATCATCGTCAGTGCGATTGCGGATGCCATCACCTGCGTGCTGTTGTATTTGCTGGCGCGGCGCTTAACCGGAAACGATTGGCTGGCTGCCGCGCCGGGATTGTTGTGGGCGATTTCCCCTGCCAGTGTGACCTTCGCGGTCGGTGGTATGGAAACCAGCGTCAATATTCTGTGGATGGTGGCTGCTACCGCCGCCTATGTGCTATTGACCCCAACAAATAATGGTTCTGTAGGGGAGGGTCTGAGACCCTCCCGTTTGAATCGCCAAATCCTCATCGGTATCTTCGCTGGCTTGGGCTTCCTCACACGGATTGATGCGGCACTGTGGATTGGGCCGCTGTTTCTCTTTCAGTTGGTCGATGTCTTCCGCGCGGGCAAAGGCAAAACATTTTTGCAGCGTATCCCGTGGCAGACGTGGTTGGCCTTCGTCATCGTCCTGCTGCCGTGGTTCGCCTTTAGCACCATTTATTTTGGTTCACCCTTCCCACGTTCATTGAGTGCTAAAACAGTGGCTTATGTCATGCCACCCGGCACCGCGCTGGTGACTCTCATCCAGAATTACGCCACACCCTTCTATGAAGACTCGACCGTTAAAGGGATGGGCATTTTCGTCCTGATGATTCTGTATCTCATCTTGAGTCTGATCGGCATCCTTTTTACTGCTCGACGCGCACCGCGCTTGCTGCCCTTCCTGCTTTATCCTTGGGTCTATATCACTGTCTTTTCAGTCGCTAATCCGCTGATCTTCCGCTGGTATACCGCGCCACCACTCCCCGCCTTATGCCTAAGCATCTTCACCGGCGTATTTGCAGTGATTAGTGGTCTGGCAACCGGTCGGGCTGATGTCGAATTGGTAGACACACCAATGGGCAAAGTCTATCGAAAAAAAGCGCCCGTTAGCAATCCGCAACCTGCCAAACCCAGCCGCTTATTACCTGTGGTTGGTGTAATCGCTTTGGCATGGATTTTCACATCGGTGCATGGCTGGGTTGTGCATCCAGATCATGGGCTTGACCGTCCCGCGCCGGAGATGGCATGGCACAAAATCGAACTATACTATCAAGACATCGCCACTGAATTAAAGGACAAATACGGTGTCACACCAACAACGCTGGTGGCATCCGGTGACATCGGTGTAATAGGCTACTTCAGTCGCGCTACCATCTTGGATACGGTTGGTTTGGTCACACCCGCCGTCAGCAAATATTATCCAATCCCTAAAGAACTGATCGCCGATGGGCAAAATTACGCCATTCCGCCGCAGTTGATTCTTGATGATCAGCCACAGTATTTGGTGGCGATGGAGGCGATGGTGCGTTTGGGCTTAGAGAAAAATGACACCTTTAAACAGGAATATAAATTGGTGCGCGACATCCCCACTGATTTCTACGGCACGGGCATGTATTTGTATCAGCGACAAGGTTAATCTTTTTCACTCTGAATCTCTGCGTCTGTGCGTAGCCTCCTTTAGGGCTGCGGTTAAATCACGTTTGGAGGATTGAGTGCTATCGACACGCATCACACGCCGCGAGTGGCGCAATGTAGGGTTGTTTGCGCTGCTCATCATTGTGCTAACGACTCTGCCTTACGCGCTGGCTTACTTACATCAGAACAGCCAATGGACATTTAGCGGCTTCCTGTTCGGCGTGGAAGATGGCAACTCTTACGTGGGTAAGATGCGCTTGGGCACACGCGGCCTGATGGACTTTTACCTGTTTTATACGCCTGAAGCCCACGCTGCCGCGCCGTTCGTATTTCTGCCCTACATCCTCCCCGGCTGGCTGGTTGGACGTTTTGTCAGTGACCACAATCCGATGCTGGTGCAAGCGCTAACACTCACGTATCACCTGATGCAGATCGTTTTCAATCTGCTGTTTATCGGGGTGCTGTACCGCTTCATCGCCGTGTTCATCAAACAGCCACGCACGCGCATGGTCGCGCTGGTTTTGGCGATCCTCGGCGGCGGATTAGGGTGGCTGCTGACGCTGCTCGGTCAAAGCAATTGGCTGGGATCACCACCTGCCGAATTTTTTATTCCCGAAGGCTTTAGCTGGTTGATCTTGTTGGGTCTGCCGCATCTGGCACTAGCGCGGGCAGCTTTACTCGGTGGCTTCCTATTTTTGTTTCAGGCGATGGAAAGTCAGGGTACAGGTCGTTCCAACACACGCTATGCGGTGCTGGCTGCGGTGTGCTGGCTAGTCGTCGGTTTGAGCGTGCCTTTTTATCTGCCAATTATCTATGTGATTCTGGCGGTGTGGGGACTTTTCTTGTGGATCGCTCAGCGCCGTTTCCCGCGCGAACTGCTGATCAACGGTGGCATCGCGGCGGTGATTACCCTGCCGATGTTCGCCTACTTCACCTATATTTTTTCGGCCAACCCGATTTTTGCGGTGTGGTCATCGCAAAACATTCTCATGTCACCCAATCCGCTGCATTATGTCGCGGCCTATATCCTGCTGGTGGCTTTTGCGCTGATCGCTGTCCGATGGGCATGGCGCAAGGTCGCCAAAAAAGGTGTCCATGCACAGCGTTTCGCCTTATTATTCTGGCCGTTGATCGTGCCGATTCTCGTCTATCTACCTTTGAACGTCCAGCGTCGTATGGCGGAACCGGTCATCGTGCCACTGGCGATCTTAGCCGCCGTTGGATTGCGCTTTGTGGCTCGCAAGCCGCGCTGGAAACGCGTCTATCGTCCGGCTTTGGCGATGATGTGCCTGAGCAGCGTCTTATTTCTCATCATAATCACTTTTGGCTCACTCAGCCAAGCCCGTCCACTGTTTCGTCCAAGCAGTGAATTAGCCACACTCGATTGGCTCAACAATCACGCACCGGCTGATAGTGTGATCTTAACGGCTTTTGATACCGGCAAACTGTCGCCAGCCACCAACATCGACAGCGGTAATCTCATCCCCACCTACACCGATTTACGGCCTTATGTGAGCCACGGGCCGGAAACCGCCCACGCCACTGATAAAGATGCCATCACCCGCACGTACTTCGCTGACCAGATGAGCGCCGATGAACGCCACAGCCTGTATGCGTCGGTCAACATCCGTTACATTTTTT
>JACDGI010000800.1 GCA_013821665.1 Anaerolineae bacterium | reverse complement strand
GCCGACGAAACCCGGTTTAGGTGTCGAGCTAAACGAAGCCATATTTGCCGAACATCCTTATCATGAAGGCCATTTTGACTTGTTCAAGGGCGACTGGCATAAGCGCGACGGCAGCTAAATATCTCAAAGTAATCGCTATCGAATTCTTTTGGTTCCCCCTCGCCAAAGCATTGGAGAGGGGGTTAGGGGGTGAGGTTTCTCGCTCAAAGCCCTAAAAGTTTGCTCGTTAACGCACAGAGTTAGGAGTGTCACACTTGGATAAACGCTACCCGCTGCTCGATATGAATCCGATGCAGGCTTACGAACAGTATATGGTTCCCGGCATCATGATCCCCGGTGTCGAATTGATGCTGCAAGTGGCAAAGCCTCAATCCGGTGAACGTGTGCTGGATATCGCCTGTGGTACTGGCATCGTGGCGCGTACCGTTGCGCCCTTGGTCGGCACACACGGAACAGTCACCGCCCTCGACATTAATCCGGCGATGCTGGCTGTAGCGCGTGGACTTCCGCAGCCTGAAGGCGCATCCATCGACTGGCGCGAGGGCAGTGCTTTGGCGCTCCCCTTGCCGGATAGCGAGTATGATCTTGTACTCTGTCATCAAGGCTTTCAATTTTTCCCCGATAAATTGGCGGCCCTGCGTCAAGCACGTCGCGTATTAGTAACGGGTGGGCGCGTCGTCGTGAGTGTCCAACAATCCCTTCAACACAATCCGGTTTATCTAACTTTTAACGAAGTCTTGGTCGGTCATATGAAGCTGCCCGCCTTGGCCGCACCGTTTTCCTTTGGCGAAGTCGAACCCCTTCGCGCGGTATTGAGCGAGGCTGGATTCAACAGCGTTGAAGTCAAATCGGTCTCGCATGTCATTCGCTTCGCCAGTGCCAGCATCTTTATTCAAGCCTCTATCATTGGTTCAGCCGCCGTTATTCAAGAAATGGCACGCTTGGATGCTGATGCCAAGACCCAATTGGCCGACCAAATCACCCAAGATATGCAAAGCACACTCGCGCCTTATGTCGAGGCGGATGGCACACTTGTGATGCCCCTCAATGCCAACATTGGCAGTGGCATAGCCTAATAACCAGTGGTGCAAGTGCGAATTGTGACCTTTTGTAACCTTCTCTGTACACAATTTTTATCCCAAAAGAGTGTCTTAAAGCCCTTCTCCCTTGAGTTGTGCGAAGCCTCCTGTGGACGGGGGAGAAGGGTTGGGATGAAGGGGTTTGAATTGCACCATGAGTTAATAACAGCCATGATCCTGCTGAATATTCAGGAGACAAAACCATGAGTCTTCAATCTTTGCCGGAGCTTAAGGCGGAGGTAATGCGTCTTGCGAACTTAATAGACGCGTCTGATGCTTACTATATCCCTAATTTTGGTGGCTATAGGCACGGCGGTGACGATGAGTATTGCGTAGAGTTAACCGAGGGTGATTACCACTATTTTTATATCGAACGTGGACAGAAAAGGACAGAAGTGAGGACTCACGACCTTGATGAACTTTTCTACCACATCTTCCAACCGCTGACCCACGCATTAGCGAGTCAGGTTGCACAGCAGCATCGTATCCCCAATCAGGACTTTCGACGCTTACTGTTTCAAAAACAAGAGGAATTGATGGCTGTCCTTTCACCCCAATGGGCGGAGCGAACCGCCAAAGGACACGATAAAATTCTCCAATCCCACCCCTACAACGATATGCAATAAACGTTCGTCCAATAATTCGTCATATGTTTTTTATGCGCCATGAAATTGTTTTTCTCTCATTGGTTCCTCATAGCGGTAATTTCCGGCTAATATCTTTGCCTCTTAAAACGTGAAATTTCGTAGGGACGGCATACATGCCGTCCGTCCACTATTTGTCAGACTAACCCTGTCTAAATTTCCCCTCACAAACTCATTGACTTTTTCAGAAATTTTGTGCTACAATAAGAACAAGTGTTCAATTTCTGAGGGGGAATCATGGTTCTAAATCACCCTGTTATTCGTAAATTGCAATCGTCGCTGCAAATACCGGCGGCTCTCTTGCGTAATGTCGCTGCGGCGGCATACCCTCTGCCTCAGCGGCGCTACCGTCCCTTATTTCCACTGCGCGCAGCAGCACTAGCCGAGGCTGCCGCCGACAAAGCCGCCAATCAAAGCGGCACGAGGCGAAGTTCCCGCCGTTCATTTCAGCGGATTGATGCGTAATACACCGCATTTATGATCTGATTGGCGAAGTTGGCGGCGGCGACCCTTTTGCCAGTAATTCGGCGGATTGAACCGAGCATACCGCCGAAAAATGACAATGATGTCAATTTTCGCCAACTTTGCCATCAAAATTGCCAATTTCCGACATATTCATCTTGAACCAGCCAACAGGCAATGGATAAATGGTACTTCCCGACGCTTCGCCTCTGATTACCATATGGCTTTGAACTATCTCCCCCGAATATGGCTATAACTAAAATTAAGGGGGAGATAAAATATGACCACGAGCCAAAAACCAAAACAGATTACATTGATGCTGCCACCCATAGCACTCTATATCACCGAAGGCCTTTTGCTGGTGATCATTCTGTTGCTTGCCAGCTATTTACGCCTCACCAACGTCGCTGAAAACCCCGGCTGGTACACTGATGAAACCACGCATATCGACATCGCCAATCATCGCCTCGCTGGTGAAACCCAGTACATGCTCATCAAGGACTCAACCTTGATGTTCGGTCGTTTACCTTTGTTTCACATCCTGCTCGCCAGCTATTTTCAACTCTCGGCTAACCCCGACCATATGCTTGCCCTGCGAACTTTTACCGGCTTGCTTGGTGTTTTATCGGTGGCCTTGTTGTACGCTGCTGTCCGGCCTAGCGCTGGAACAGTACTCGCTTTACTGGCTGCCTTCGTTCTCGCCATTTATCCACAGGCTATTTTATATAGTCGCTTTGGCTTTAGTTATAACTTACTGCCGCCCCTTATTTTGTTAACCGTCTTGGCATTGGATCGTTATTTAGCCAATGGTCGTTTAATCTGGTTAGCTGTCGCATCACTAACTTTAGGAACTGGCTTGGTCGCGGAAGTATGGACACTCGCCCTGATTATTCCCTTCATAATCATCGCTGCTCGTCGCCCTATTCACCTGCTGTGGAGCGTGCCACTGCTGTTTGTTCCCTTCGCCATCTATTCCATACTGATGCTTTTCAGTTCATCCAGTGCTTTTCTTTTCGACTTAGGCTTCACCATTTCTCGCCTTATTCCGACCACATCGCTCGCCGAGCAGTGGACAACACTGTTTAATAACTACCAGACACTTATCGGTGGTGGTGCATGGATTTTAGCCGGTATTATCGGCTTGTTTGCCCTTCAGCCCGCCCGCTTGCGCTGGATTGCAGTGCTGTTCTTTTTCATACCGATTGTTTTTATTGGTCGTACCAACGCGCTCTATAATCTGAGTGCTTATTACATGATCCCACTACTGCCCTTTATAGCCTTGGGGATCGCCTCATTGGTGCGCTATGGGGCAGGGGCACTCA